>JBOHYX010000142.1:0-6451 GCA_050738115.1 Rhodanobacteraceae bacterium | reverse complement strand
CTCGCCCCTGCACTTACGTGGACGATTCAAAGCTGCCGTAGGCGCCTGCGTGCAGGGCATGTCGCGCTGCCGCGAGCGCCTGCGCAGGGATGTGCGGACCGGCACCCAGCACCAGGAAAGGGTGCTCGCTGACGTCCCGTCGCTGGGTACGGTCGTCAACACGCTTGGATCTTGCTGAGCCTGAGCGCAGGCACGCTTCGCGCACCGGTGCGAAGCTGCGCCGGTGTTCGGGACACGGTCCCAGCCGGCGCAGGGCTTCGAGGTGGGAAGGTACCGGATAGCCCTTGTGCTGCGCGAAGCCGTAGCCCGGCCAGCGTGCATCCATCTCACGCATGATGCGGTCGCGGGTGACCTTGGCGATGATCGAGGCGGCGCTGATCGCCGGTGCCAGTGCGTCGCCGGCGACGATCGCGCGCGCGGGGCACGGCAGCATGCGGGGCAGGCGGTTGCCATCGATCAGCGCGAATCGCGGCGGGGATGCGAGGCGCTCCAGCGCGCGGACCATGCCCAGCATGCGCGCGTGATAGATGTTGATGCGATCGATTTCATCCACATCCACGGCCACCACGCTCCAGGCACGCGCTCGCGTGGTGATGCGCGCGTAGAGTCTTTCACGGACCGCTGCCGACAGCACCTTGGAATCATCCAGTCCGTTGATACGGTGCGCTGGATCGAGGATGACCGCCGCCACCACGACCGGCCCGGCGAGCGGCGCGCAGCCGGCTTCGTCCACGCCGGCAAGACCACTGCAATCCGGCCAGCGACGCAGCCTGTGGCGAGGCAGGCTCGCGAAAATATCGACACTTTCAGTGACCGGGATCATGCAGGAGTCCGAAGATATACGCGCGACACGATTCCTGCATCGCGGGAACCGCCGGTCGAGCATGGTCATGGCGCGGATTGCCGCACATCGGAATCCAGCACGCGTTCGATTGCGCGGGCCGCGGCCGTGGCCGAGCCGCCCCCCGCGTGCAGGGCGAGGTGCATGCGTTCGAAGTCGTGGCGCAGTTCGTCACGGCGCGCCGGATCGCCGAACCATTGGAGGACGGCATCGGCAAGCTTTTCGGGCGTGCAGTCCTGCTGCATCAGCTCCGGTACGACGATTCGCCCGGCAAGGATGTTGGGCAGCGAATACACGCTCGTCTTGAGCATGCCGAGCCCCTTGACGACGGCGTGGGTGAGCCCGGCGATGCGGTAACCCACCACCATCGGGCGCTTGGCGAGCATGGCTTCGAGCGCGGCGGTGCCGGAGGCCAGCAACACCACGTCGGCGGCGACCATAGCGCGATGGGCGTGGCCGTCGAGGAGCAGGACGGGACTCGGGACTCGGGACTCGGGACTCGGGATGACTACGGGTTTCAGTGTTTCCTGTGAACTGCCAACCGCAACCACGGCACCCGGCCTGGCCATGATCGGCGTGGGGTTTGATTTTTCGAGTCCCGAGTCCCGAGCCCCGAGTCCCGCTTGGTGCAGCAATGTTTCGATCGCGCTCCGACACCTCTCGTTCGCCGCCGGGATCACGATTTGCAGGTTCGGAATCTCCGCGGCGACGCGTCGCGCGGCCTCGAGGAAGATCGCGCCGAGTCGATGGATTTCCGCCGACCGGCTGCCGGGCAACACGGCCAACACGAGCGCGTTGGCACCGAGGCCGAGTTCGCGCCGCGCGGCCTCGCGATCGGGAACCAGTGGAAACCGATCGGCCAGCGGGTGTCCCACGAAACGGGCATTGACGCCGTGCGTCGCGTAGATCGCGGGCTCCATCGGAAACAGGCACAGCACGCAGTCGGCCGACCGTCCGATGGTCCGCGCGCGGCCCGCGCGCCACGCCCAGATCGACGGGCTGACGTAGTGGACGGTGCGAATGCCGACTCGCTTCAGTCGTTTTTCGAGGCCGAGGTTGAAATCCGGTGCGTCGATCCCGATGAACGCGTCGGGTTTGAGCATCGCGATTCGGCGCGCCAGCGACGCGCGCAGGCGCAGCAGGCGCGGCAGATGCCGCAGCACTTCGGCAACGCCCAGCACCGACAGCGCGGAAATGTCGTGCCAGGCCTCTAAACCCGCCGCGCGCATGCGTGGGCCGCCTATGCCGACGAACCGTGCGTGGGGGAAACGCGCGCGCAAAGCTTCGATCAGGTCGGCGCCGAGCTGGTCGCCGGAATCTTCGCCGGCCACAAGGGCAAAGACGGGACTGGGGATTCGGGACTCGGGACTCGGTGAATGCATGAAAGGTTGTCATTCCGGCGCTGGCCGGGATCGATCGTCACGGAGGCCGACGCAACAGCAAAGTGGATTCCGGGATCATCGTCGATGGGGCCGGCGACGCCCCGGAATGACGAAGGTTTTATGCTCTCCCGAATCCCGAATCCCGAATCCCGAATCCCGGCTCTCAACGCACCAACGCGCGCTCGCTGTGTTCGATGAAGTCGCGAAACAGGCGCACGTCGTCGCTGGCATCGGCCTGGTCGGCAAGTGCCACACGCGCCTCCTCGAGCGTCTTGTGCGAGAGATACAGCGTGCGGTAGGCGCGCTTGATCGCGGCGATGCGTCCGGCATCGAAACCGCGTCGCTTCAGCCCTTCGGCATTGACGCCCCGCGGTACCGCGAACTGGCCCGCGACGTAGATGAAGGGCGGCACGTCGCGGTTGATCGCCGAGTACATCGCGGCGAAGGCGTGCGCGCCGACCTTGCAGAACTGGTGCACGCCGGCGAAACCGCCCAGCACCACCCAGTCGCCGATCTCGACGTGTCCACCAAGCGTGGCATTGTTGGAGAAGACCGTATGGCTGCCGACCTGGCAGTCGTGGGCGATGTGGACGTACGCCATGATCCAGTTGTCATCGCCGATGCGGGTGGTGCCACCGCCGTCGGCGGTGCCGCGGTTGATGGTGACGAATTCATGGATGGTGTTGCCGTCGCCGATCACGAGCTCGCTGCGCTCGCCCCGGTACTTCTTGTCCTGCGGGTCTCCGCCGATCGACGCGAAGGCGTAGATGTGGTTGTCGCGGCCGATCCGCGTCGGCCCCTGGATCAGCGCATGCGCGTCGACGCGGCTGCCCGCACCGATTTCGACCTCCGCGCCAATCACGGCGTACGGTCCGACCGTGACGTCGCCGGCCAGCCGTGCGCCCGGGTCGATGATGGCGGTTGGATGAATCCGAATCCCCTGGCGAGCCGGATTCACCGGCGCGTTTCCGCGCACATCAGCTCGCAGGTCGCGACGTCGACTCCCTCGACCGACGCGCGCGTGGTGAAGATTCCCATGCCGCGGATCAGCCGCTTCAACTGCACGTGCAACTGCAACCGGTCGCCCGGGACCACCGGTTTCAGGAAGCGGGCGTTGTCGACCTTGGCGAGGTAGAACACGCTGTCGTCCTTCGGGGAGTGGTTGTCCGACAGGCCGATCAGCAAGCCCGACGCCTGGGCCAGCGCTTCGACGATCAGCACGCCGGGCATCACCGGGTGGCCCGGGAAGTGCCCCTGGAAGAACGGTTCGTTGAACGTGACATTCTTGATCGCGACGATGCTTTGGCCGGGCACCAGTTCGACGACACGATCGACCAGCAGGAACGGGAAACGGTGCGGCAGGATGGCCGCAATCCGTTCGGCGTCGACGGGCAGGGTCACGGTGGCGGCGGTGTCGTTCATCGATTGCGTTCCTTCATCAGGGTATCCACGAGCCTTTCCAGCGCCGTGATCCGGCGCGCCATCGCATCGAGCTGACGCATCCGCGCGGCATTGCGGCGCCACGTGGCATTCTCCTCGATCGGTGCGCCGGAGGAATATACGCCGGCCTTGTGGATCGAATGCGTCACCAGCGTCATCGCGGTGATACTAACGCCATCGGCGAGTTCGAGGTGTCCCAGCACGCCCGCGCTGCCGCCGATCAGGCAGTCGCGCCCGATCCGCGCGCTGCCGGCGACGGCCGCGCAGCCGGCCAACGCGCTGTGTGCGCCGATGTGGACGTTGTGCGCGACCTGGATCTGGTTGTCGAGGCGGACGTCTTCCTCGAGCACCGTGTCGTCCAGCGTGCCGCGATCGATGGTGGTGTTGGCACCGATTTCGCAGTCGTCGCCGATGCGCGCGCCGCCGAGTTGCGGCACCTTGACCCAGGCGTCCGCACCACGCGCGATACCGAATCCATCAGAGCCGAGCACCGCGCCCGGATGGATGAGCACGCGCTGGCCGAGGGTGACGCGGGTCACCAGGGTGACGCTGGCGACAAGGCGACACCGCGCGCCGACGACGCAGTCCGGTCCGATCACGCAATGCGGGCCCAGCACCACGCCCGCCTGGATCGTTGCGCCGGCCGCGATGACGCACGCGGGTCCGACGCTCGCCGTGGGGTCGACACGCGCGCCGGCATCGACGAGCGCGGATGGATGGATGCCGGCGGCGGGCGCGGGTGTCCGTTCGAACAGCGCCGCAATGCGCGCGTAGGCGAGGTAGGGATCGGCGGCGACAAGTACCGGAACCGGGCTTGCGTCGGCGTGTTCCGCGCGCACCACGACGACGCCGGCGTGCGTCCGGGCAAGCTCGGCCGCATGACGCCCGGTGGCGAGGAACGCGAGCTGGTCAGGGCCCGCGGTCGCCAGCGGCGCAACGCCTGCGATCGTGGCGCCGGCGTCGCCACGGGCCTCGAGCCCGAAGCGCCGCGCCAGTTCGTCGATCCGGTAGCTTGTCGATGGTTCCATTCGTCCCGGTCGAGCGACGCGAAAAGATCAAAAGCAGAACAGTCCGCGAATGAACGCAAATGGACGCGAATCAAGGCGGGCCCGAGTGACCGTGCTCTTTTTGCTGTCCGCGCGGGTCCATCAGAACTGGCGGCCGAAGTAGAACTGCAGCCTTTCCTCGAACGGCGCATCGCCGGGTTGCGTACGGATCGGTTCGGCAAGGTTGATCACGATGGGTCCGACCGGCGCGATCCATTGCAGCGAGATGCCGACCGACGCACGCAGCGTCGAGGCGCTGAAGGTTCCGAAGCTCGAATACACGTTGCCGACGTCGGTGAACAGCGAGATGCGTGCCTTCGGGTTGTCCTTGAAGAACGGCAGGACCAGCTCACCGGTGCCGAGCACCTTGAACGCGCCGCCGACGGGCTGCGGCTGGAAGAAGTTCCCACCGACGCAGTTGCCGTTCACGGCGATCGCGCTGGGCGCGGCCTTGCCGTCGGGACCGATCAGGCCCGAGCAGATGCGCGGCCCCAGCGTGTTGTCCTCGAAACCGCGCACGTCCTGCACGCCGCCCGCGTAATAGTTGAGGTAGAACGGGAATGACATCGTGCGGATCACGCCGTTGCTGTCCGCGTACTGCACCGTGATGTCCTTGTTGCCGTAGGTGGACCCGTAGCCCAGCGTGCCCTTGAGGTGGCCGACGAAGCCGAACGGCAGCGGGAAATAGTCGCTGCTGGTCAGCGTCAGCTTGTAGTAGCGGACCGTGGCGCCGGGCAGCGCGATCTCGGCGCTGACCTGCTGCAGGCCACCGCGGGTCGGCTTGAAGAAGCTGTTCAGGGTGTCGTGCGCGTACGACAGGGTCATCGGCGCGCTGTGCACCGTGTAGTGACCGACCTTGGCCATCTGCTCGAAGAACACGGCCGGCGTGTAGCCCGGGATCAGGTCCAGCTTGGTCCGGCTGATGCCGAGGCCCGCGTTGATGGTGTCGGTTTCGCTGACCGGGAAACTCAGGTAGGAACTGAGCGAATACGTGTCGGACAGGAACGAGGCGATGTTCTGCTCGGCCTGGTTCAATTGCAGGATGCTGGCGTTGTAACCGATGCCGATGCCGCTGTCGGTCAGGTACGGATCGAAGAACGACAACTGGTACTGCTTGAGGAACAGGCTCTTGGAGAAGGTGGCCGACAGGCTGTCGCCGGTGCCGAGGAAGTTGCGGTTGCCGATCGACGTCGAGAGGATGATGCCCGAAACCTGCGAGTAGCCGACGCCGAACTGGAACTGACCGGACGATTCCTCGCTCACCTTCACATTGAGGTCGACCTGGTCGGTGGTGCCCGGCACCTTGACCGTGTCGATGCTGACGTCCTTGAAGAAGCCGAGCCGTTGCAGGCGGACCTTGGAGCGGTCGATCGCGGCCTGCGAATACCACGCGCCTTCGAACTGGCGCATTTCGCGACGCAGGACCTGGTCCTGGGTGCGGGTGTTGCCCTTGAAGTTGATCCGGCGCACGTACACCCGCGGACCCGGTTCGACGAAGAAGGTGAGGTCCACCGTGTGGTTCTTCTCGTCGACCTTGGGCACGGGCGTGACCTTGGCGAACGCGTAGCCGATGTTGGACAGCACGCCGGTGATCGCGTCGGAGGAAAGCTCGATGTTGTGCCGATTGAATATCTGGCCGGGCTTGATCCGCAGCACCTTGCGCAGGGCGTTCTCCGGCAGGATCAGGGTGCCGAGCAGGTGGATCTGCGAAATCTTGAAGATGTCGCCTTCGTGGATGCCCG
>JBOHYX010000141.1:0-6543 GCA_050738115.1 Rhodanobacteraceae bacterium | reverse complement strand
CGGCCCTTCGCGCCCTCCCGGCAGCTACTACGGCCTCGGCTGACTTCTCGCTCCGCATCGCCGCGTCGGGCTTTCACCCATGAGGCGAGACCTCCCCGGATAAGAACACGATCCTTCCCCGCACGACCGCCGGATTTACGCCACCTTGCCTTGACCACCAGAGCTTCGCGGCCGCTCGCCCGCTCGCCCTGCTCAACAGCGCCTTGCTATCCGGTTCTTGTCCATCGGCCCACGGGTTCGCTCCACGCTTCCTTCCCACGCTCGGTCACCCTCACGCAGTTGCGCTTCGCTTCACTCGTTGTGGTGTACTTGTGAGAGGACTTCCACCTCCAAGATCGTGCCCATGCCGGGCGTACGAGCTGGATTCCGGGTTCGGCCTGTGATGAAGCCAGAGGCCGCCCCGGAATGACCAGGTTTATTGCTGAGGTTCAACACCAATCAGGAGGGGGTATGCGTTCGCGCTTCGCTTCAACGCGGCGACTTGCGGCTTTCGGGTCGGTTCATGACGTGGTCTGCCGTTAGCCCCCGATCGGCATGGCTTCGCGGCGTGCCCACCACTGCGCCAAACCTGACGGGAACGCACACCGCGCTACCATCCCGGCAACGCGGTGGCCTACTTGCGCTGCGCCAGCATCGGCGCCAGCCTGGCCCACACGTTCGCCAGCACCGTCGGTTGCGCGGCGGCGGTGGGATGCAGGCCGTCCGCCTGCATCAATGAAGGGTGCAGCGCGACGCCCTGCAGCAGGAACGGCAACAATCCGGTGTGATTCTCTCTTGCGAGGTCCGCGTAGATCGCCCGCAAGCCGGCGCGATATTGCGGTCCGTAATTCACCGGCATCTCGATGCCGAGCAGCAGCACTTTCGCTCCGCTCGCCTCCGATTCCTTGATCATCGCCGCCAGGTTGGCGCGGATTTCGGCAAGCGGCAGCCCGCGCAAGCCGTCGTTGGCGCCAAGCTCGATCATCACGAGCACAGGCTTGTACTGCTTCAGCAACGACGGCAGGCGCGCAAGCCCGGAAGACGTCGTCTCGCCGCTGATGCTGGCATTGACGAGCCGCAGCGGCGGCCGCATCTTGGCAAGGCGCTGGTCCAACAACGCCGGCCACGATGCATCGAGCTGGATGTTCTGGGCAGCGGAAAGCGAATCGCCCAGCAGCAGGATCGTCGCGGGCGGCGCGGCGACGGCCGGCCGTAGCGCCAGCAGGACTACAAGGCACACCGACACGATGGATGACGGCAGGATGGACGACGGCAACCGGGCAAGCATCGCACTCATTTCCGCACGGGGATTGGGCAAGCACGTCGAAGGACCGACGGGCCGACTCGACATTCTTGACGATGTCAGCCTGGAAGTGAATGCCGGCGATACCACCGCGATCACCGGCGCGTCGGGTTCGGGCAAGACCACGCTACTTGGCCTGCTGGCAGGACTCGACATCCCCAGCCGCGGCAGCGTGCGCCTCGATGGCCACGCGCTGGAAGATATGGACGAGGAAGCACGCGCCCGCCTGCGGCTGAAACTGGTCGGCTTCGTGTTCCAGTCGTTCCACCTGCTGCCGGCGTTGACCGCCGAGGAAAACGTGTCGTTGCCGCTGGAGCTCGACGGCACGCCGAACGCGGCGGCGCGGGCGCGCGACGCCCTCGCCGCGGTCGGCCTCGCGCAGCGCGCGGCGCATTTTCCGTACCAATTGTCCGGCGGCGAGCAGCAACGCGTGGCGATCGCACGCGCGTTCGTGCACGGCCCGCGCATCCTGTTCGCCGACGAGCCGACCGGCAACCTCGACCACACCAGCCGCGATGCGATCGCCGACCTGCTGTTCCGGCTGAATCGTGAACACGCGACGACGCTGGTGCTGGTCACCCACGATCCCGCGCTTGCCGCGCGCTGCGGGCGCGTGTACGACCTCGTCGACGGCCGCGCCGTGAAGCACGCGGCATGATCGGCGTTCGCCACGCGCTGCGCACGCTGCGTCGCGAATGGCGGCTGCCGGAACTGCGTACGCTCGTCGCTGCGCTGCTGCTGTCGGTCGTGGTGCTGGGCACCGTCGCGACGCTGGCGGCGCGCGTCCAGCGCGCGGTGCTGATGAGCGCCGCGGAACTCATCGGCGGCGACCTCGCCATCAATGCCGCGCGCCCGCTGCCAGCGGATTTCCTTCATCACGCGCGCACGCTGGGGCTCGAGACGAGCCAGCTCGCGGATTTCCCCAGCGTCGCGTTCGCGGGCGGCCAGGCGCAGATGCTGTCGGTCGTCGCTGGCGATGCGGCATGGCCCCTGCGCGGCAAGCTCGTCGTCACCAAAGCCGACGGCGCGAGCGTCGCCACGCACGCGCCCTCTGCGGGAAATATTTATCTCGACCACCGCGCGCTGGTCGCGCTCGGACTGAAGCTCGGCGAGCACGTGCAGGTCGGCGGGATGAATCTCGCGATCGCGGGCGAGATCCAGCAGCAACCCGGCACGAGCAACCTCGTCTCGCTCGCACCGCACGCGGTGATGGCACGCGCGGATGCCGAGCGCGCGGGCCTGCTCGGGACCGGCAGCCGCGCCACCCACCAACTGCTGGTCGCCGGCGCGCCGGCGGCGGTCGGCGCGTACCGGAGCTGGGCGAAGACCCGCCTGCCCGGCGATGCGCACCTCGTGACACCGAAGGAAGTGCAGCAACGCCTCGCGGTGGCGTTCGAGCGCGCGGGATCGTTCCTGCGGCTTTCCGCGTTGCTCGCGGCGCTGCTCGCAGGCATCGCGGTCGCGCTGTCGGCGCAACGCTACGCGCGTCGCAAGACCGACGAGGTGGCGCTGCTGCGCGCGCTCGGCGCATCCTCGCGGTTTGCGTTCGGCAGCCTCGTGTGGACGCTGGCCGTGCCCGCCGTGCTCGCCGCATTGCTCGGCGCCGGAATCTCGATCGCGCTGGCCGCGGCGGCATTCGCGTACGCGCACGGCCTGCTGCCGACATCCGCGCAGCAGGCGCCGCTGCCGGTCGGCCCAGCGTTCGCCGCCGCCGGCGTGGGCCTCGCGGTGTTGGCCGGATTCGCGTTGCCGCCGCTGGCGCGCCTCAAATCGGTGCCGCCGATCGCGGTGTTCCGCCGCAGCGCGATCCACGCGTCACGCTGGTTCGACGCGTTGTACCTGGTGCCGGCGCTGGTCGCGGTCGGCCTGATCGCGCTCGAGACCGGCAGCTTCAAGCTCGCGGGCGTGCTCGCGGGGCTGCTCGCCGGCGCCGCCGCATTCACGCTGGTCCTGACGCTCGTGATCCTGTGGCTGATCCGGCGCTACGCGGCCAGCCTGCATCCGGCGCTCCGGCTCGGCGCCAGCGCGCTGACCCGGCGCCGGCTGCTGAGCCTGATCCAGAGCTGCGCGATCGCGCTCGGGCTGACCGCGCTGCTGTTGCTCGCGGTGGTCGCGCCGGCACTGCTGCAGAACTGGCGGCACGAACTTCCGGCCGACACACCCAACTGGTTCGTCGTGAACATCCAGGACGCGCAGCAGGCGGACGTGCGCGCCGCCGCCGCCAGACTCGGCGCGACCCGCTACAACACGATGCCGGTCGCAGTCGGCAAGCTCGTCACGATCAACGGCATCGACGTCGAGAACAAACCGTTCCGCGGCCGCGACGTCAGCCAGGCTGCTTCGCAGCAGGTGCGCCTGTCTTGGTCGCGGACCCTGCCGCCCGCCAACCGCGTCATCGCGGGCCGCTGGTTTGTGCCACAGACGAAGCAACCGGAAGTGTCGCTGGACGTCGCGTGGATCCACCGCTTCGATCTCAAGCTTGGCGACACGCTCGGCTTCCTCGTCGGCGACCGGCGCATCGACGCGAAGCTCACCAGCATCCGCGGCGTCGACTGGAGCCGCTTCAACGTCAACTTCTTCGTGCTGCTCGATGCGGAACACGGCGCCACGTTGCCGCACACCTGTATCGCGAGCTTTTACTTGCCCGGCGGGCACGCGCAGGCGCTGGCCGCGTTCTCGCGCGATTTCCCCAATCTGTCGCTGATCGACGTCGACCAGCTTCTCAACCGCGCGCGCCAGATCATCGACCAAGTGACCGCCGCCGCCCGCTGGGTGCTCGCCTTCAGCCTGATCGCCGGCGCGCTGGTGCTGGCCGCGGCGCTCACCATGAGCGCCGCCGAACGCCGCCACGAAGCCGCGCTGCTGCGCACCCTCGGCGCACGCCGCGCCCAATTGCGCATGGCCGCGCTGTGCGAATTCGGACTGCTCGGCGCGATTTCCGGCCTGACCGCGCTGCTGGCGTCCGCGCTCGGCGGCCTGTGGCTCGCACATTCGGTATTCCGCATCCGCGCCTTCACACCGCCATGGCCACCACTCATCATCGCCGCCGTGATCTGCGCTGTGGTCGTTGCCGCGCTCGGCCTTGCCGGCACCCGCAAGGTGCTGCGCACCTCGCCGCTGCAGTTGCTGCGGCGGTGAGCGCCTCGATCGCCTGCTACGCTCCGTGGAACGGCATAACGATATCGCGACGGGCGGAGCAGGCGACGAACGTACGCGGCGATGGGGTGACGAGGGCGCAGGAGTTGGGGACGTGAGCCAACTACAAAAGATGTTTTCGCAGGTGCTCGGTGGTCGCTCGGATGCCAATATCGCATTCACCGACTTGTGTCGCCTGCTCGAGCGGCTGGGCTTTGTTGAGCGCACCGGAGGAAGCCACCATATCTTTACCCACCAAGGCGTCGAGGAACGCATCAATCTGCAGGAGAGCGGTACGAACGCCAAGCCCTACCAGGTCAAGCAGGTACGCGCAGTGATTATCCGATATGGATTGGAGGTCACGAGATGATGCACAAATACGAAACGATCATCTTCTGGAGCGACGAAGACGATGCCTTCGTTGTGGACGTGCCCGAGCTTCCGGGGTGCATGGCGCACGGCGCCACCCGGGCCGCCGCCCTGCAAGCAGCCGACGAAGCGGTTGATTTCTGGATCGATACTGCACGGCAAGACGGTTGCGCCATTCCCGAACCGCGCGGCAGACGATTGCGGTACGCCTGAGATCGCGACAAAACCCAAAACGTGAACTCCGCGCGCCAGTCCGGGGCTGCGCCCAATGCGGCGAGCGTTCGAGCGTGCTCTGGATCGGAATGCCCTATTGGCCATCATGAGCGATGATGAGACCGTCGCCACCTGTCCGAGCGATACGGTAGTCGGACCGCTTCACGACGTGGAGGGCACGATGATGAAGTGCGCGACCTGCAAAACAGGCGAGATGGCGGCAGGAGTCGCCACCGTGACGCTTGAACGTGGCGCGACTACGGTCGTCATCAAGGACGTCCCGGCCCAGGTCTGTGCCCAGTGCGGCGAGTACTACCTCTCCGCAGTCATGACCGACAAGGTGCTGGCGCTGGCCGAAGCGGCGGTACGCAAAGGCGTAGAGGTCGAGATCCTGCGGTGGGCGGCTTGATCGGTGGCCCGTTGCAGCGCATCCGAGACAGGGCACGCGGCTCACGGAGCCACGGATAGTTGATAGCCACGGCAACCCTGCGGCGCCAAAAGCGATCACCGGTCAGGGCAGTGCCGCGGCGGCACAGTTCGTGCATCCAGATTTCGTGATCCTTTGGCGACGCAGGGGGCGCAATGAGTCGCGAGTGGCATTTCACGCCGGCACAACCCGGCGACCGGGCGCGTGAATCCCAGGTCGAAAAGTTCTCGATCGTTGCGCGGGACCTATGTTCCGAATATGTACCGGTCATAGGACCAGTGTTGTTGGCGAACGTACTCGGGTGGTTTCCAAGCATTGCCGTGCAAACCCTCACGCACCCCACGAGATCGTTACCAACAGTGCGGCGACAGTCTGCAGTCCCACAGCTTCACAGCGCGGAAACGACCGATCAATTCCGCGAGTGTGCCCCAACGTTGCGTTGCTCTTCGATCGTCTGCCCGCGCAGGCCGCAGGAACTGAAATACATGAAAGGCCACATCGTCGACCGTCGGGCCTCCGCTGAACTTGTATAGCTCGGAATATAAGGTTGGCACGCCCACTTGCTCAGCCACGAAGAGATCCCAAGATTCGCAACACTTGTGGATTGCATCTTCGAGCCCTTGCGTGTATGCACCATCCAACAAGAGCTGCCCGCCGGCTTTGAAATTCGCCGCATCGCGGTACATGTACACGAACACGGTCTGTGTTCGTGCAGTCATAACCGTGTGCCATCTTGCGAAAGAGCGATATGCCGATGCTCGGCCAGAAACTCGGGGCTGGGCGCGAAGCGTTCCGGCATTTCTATCGGTGTGCCCTCTATCTCGCAAAAGACACGCTGAACAAATTTATCTTTACTCGCCTTTAGCGCCTTTGACAGGACGACACAAGCATCGTTGGTTAATGAGAACAGGTGGTAATCAAAAGCCTTGTCGTGAATTGCCGACAGACAAATGCCATTACTTGGATTCAAGCGGTTTGCCTTATCCTTGCGCGGCGGATTCAACTACGAAGTGCAACGCGTTTGAAGGATTGCTCGAACACGCGCTCCGGTGTTCGGTAGCCTAACCGTTTCCGAGGTCGGCGGTTGAGCTTGTCTTCGATCTGCTGGATCTGTGCA
>JBOHYX010000140.1:0-6560 GCA_050738115.1 Rhodanobacteraceae bacterium | reverse complement strand
GGGATCAACAGCTCACTCCCGAGGATCAACGCGGCCGCGATCGCCAGCAGCGTCAGGATGCGCAGCGACAGCCGTATCGAGCGCAGGCGACGCACGTGTTGGCGCGTGCGCGATCTGGTCCGATGCTGGTCCCGCGGGCCAAGCGGCTTCAGGTGCCCCACCGGATGTCCGGCAGGCGTCGAGTGTTTCCATGGCGGTTCGCGTGATGGCATGTGGCATGTCCGCTGCACCCCCCGCAAGCCTACGCGCCCACTGCGCCGCGGTGTGAGCGGTCGGCGACGGTGTTCAGCGTCGCAGCACCGATCCGGGTCGCTGGACGCGCCGGTATCGACCATGGACGGTCGGCAATGCCAACGAGAAGTGGCTCCGGCCAGCAGGAGGCGACGAAGCCTGAGCATCGTCGGGAAGTCGCGCGCGGGCACGGCCTGCGAGCCGCCGCACGTCGTGATAACTTGGCGATCCACTTTTCGCCAGAACCGGAGTCAGCCCCATGTTCCTCCGCGCGTTCCTGTGTGCCCTTCTGATTGGCGTTGCCGGCATCGCCAGCGCCCAGACCCAGCCCGCGCCAGCGCCAACCGGCCCCGCGAACCAGCCATTGACGCCCGAGGAGCGCGCCGCCGCCGAGAAACAAGACCAGGAGCTCGCGCAGTACGCCGAATCCCTCGTGCAGATGATCGACAACGGGCGAAGCGGACAGGTGTGGGACCAGGCATCGAACGTGGCCAGGCAATCCGTGTCGCGCGCGAAGTTCGTCGAGGCGATCAAGGCCAGCCGCGCCGACCTCGGCACGGTCGCATCACGCAAGGTCATCAGCGTCACCCACGAGTCGTCCAAGGGCGGCAAGCTTCCGGCTGGCCGATACATCAGCGTCAACTTCGCGACGCAGTTCAGCAAGGAGTCCAAGCCGCTGCGTGAGCTGGTGTCGTTCCACGAAGACAGCGATCACAAATGGCGGCTGTCCGGGTACCACCTGTTCACGCCGGCAGGCGACACACCCACCGCAAAGCGTTGATCGACACCGTTGCAGCCCGGTTCCGGGGCGAGTGCCGCCAGCCTCGGCCGCCGTGACGGCCGTGCGTAATCGTCTTCGCTCGCGCGCGCGGCAAGTGCATCGCGACGGTCAGCCGCGACCCCGGCGGGACACGGAATACCGCCACTCCTGCCCTATCAGCGCAATCACGATCACGTCGATCACGGTAAGCGCCGCAAGCAACCACGACCAGCGGACGGACAGCCGGTAAAGCTGGTACCCCGTGAATCCCGTCAGCACCACCAATGCGAGCGGGAAAACCCACTGCACCCCGCGCAGCAAGCCTGCAACGAGCACCAGCTTGACGGCTCCATGCGCGAAAAGATAAGCGGTCGCGAACTGCTGCCCGCCCGTCGCGAGATGGTGCGTGGCGTGCACCGCGTGCATCGCCAGACCCTGCATCGAGGCGCCCCCGAACTCCTGCCGCGCCAACCACTCCGCCGTCCGGTCCAGCCACGACTTCGTGACCAGAAGCAACGCGACTCCGCCGAGCACCTCGAGCGCGCCGTCGATGCCCTTGAGCACCATGCCGAGAACGAAGGCACGATGTGCGACTCGCCTTGAAACATCCATGCAGCCCGCGACCCACGGCGGTTGGCCGATCCATGAATTCCCGATCGTAGGCACGCCGGCCTGAATCGGGCGTGGCGCGGCCGGCTTACCCGATGCCGAGCGCCGCGATTTCGCCCACCGCATCGGCATCGAACCCGGCGAGCGCCGCGAACGTGCGCCCGCGTTCCGCATAATTTTTGAACTGGTCGAAGCTCGGCGTGCCGGGCGAGAGCAGCACCACGCCTCCCGCCGGCGTCAGCGCCCGCGCACCCGCGACGGCGGCAGCAAGATCGGGGCATTGCTCGACCGCGCAGGCGATCCCCGCGGACTCGAGGGTGCGGGCAATACGCGGTCCGGCAGCGCCCTGGGTGACGACGGCACGCGGTGCGTGCGCATGCAGCGCGCGCGCGAAACCGGCCCAGTCGAGGCCGCGGTCGTGTCCGCCCAGGATCAGCGCGATCGCGCGGCCGTGCAAGCTTTCCAGCGCGGCCAACGCCGCATCCGGCGTGGTGCTGATCGAGTCGTCCATCCATTCGATGCCGTCGCGCACGCCGAGCGACGTGAGCCGGTGCGGCAACGGCTTGAAGCCGGCCAGCGCCGGCGCGGCCGCGCGGGCATCGAGGCCGAGCCGCTCGATCGCTGCCAGCGCGGCGCAGGCATTGTGCGCGTTGTGCGCACCGTGCAGCGGCAGGCGCGCTACGTCGAACACCCGTTCGTCGACACGCTGGATGGCGCCCGCGGCAACGTGCCAACCGTGCACATCGCCAAATGTCACGCGGCGCGGATGCGCGTGCGTCCGCTGCATCAGCAGCGCGTTGCCGGCATCGACCAGCAGCGTACGCGACACGTCGGCGAGCTTCAGCTTGTCCGCGATGTAGCGCTCGCGCGTGCCGTGCCAGTCGAGGTGGTCCTCGGCGAGGCTCACCACCACGCCGAGCTCGATCGGGCCGGCCTCGCCGGTCTGGAAGCTCGACAGCTCGATGGCCCAGAGGTCGGCGTGGCGACCGTCGAGCTCCAGCAGCGGCAACCCGATATTGCCGGCCAGCGCGGTGCGAACCTTCAGCGCCCGCGCGAGATGCGCGATCAGCGCGGTCGTGGTGCTCTTGCCCTTGGTGCCGGTGACGGCGACCACGCGCGCACCGCCGCCTTGGTCCGGGACGTTCTCGCCAAACCACAGCGCGGTTTCCGAGGTGAAACGTGTTCCGCGTGCGCGCGCCGCGAGGATGTCGGGCTTGTAGGCGCTGATCCCCGGCGACTTGACGACGAAATCGTGCGAAGACAGCGCGTCGGCGTCCGGCGGCGCATCGACGATGCGCAGGTTCGTATCGCCGCACGCGCTCGCCACGACTGCTTCATCGGGTGTGCAGTAAAGGGTCAGCGGCCGATCGGGATACCGGCGCCGCAGCGCGGCCAGCACGCTGCGCGCTTCGCGGCCGTAGCCCCAGATCGCGACGTCGGCGCGCTCAAGCTCCGCGAATCGCATCGACCGCTCCAGCGAAGCGCCCGGGCACGCCGTGTTCGCCCGATGGCTCCAGCCAGGGTTCCAGCGCGAGCTTTGGCAAGTCGAGCCGTGGCGCGATGTCTTCCCGGAAACGCGCGACGAGCGCATCTTCCTGCCACTCCGGCCGCGTCGCGAGCGCAGCGAACGCGGCCCGCGCCTCGCTGGCCTCGCCCACGCATTCGAAGGGCTTGTGGTCGCGGTACTCGATCAGCGCGTCGAATCCCTGTGCCTGGGTCATGTCATCGAGCAGGTTCCCGCCGAAGATCTGCAGCAGGCGTGGCTTCGGCAGGAATGGCGCCAGCGCGAGGAACACGAAGTGGCATTTCGGACATTGCCCGCACCAGCGGTCGGCGGGCCTGGGCCCGAGGATCCGGAAATTGCGGTTGCAACTCGAAAACACGTCGAAATACGCGGCGCCGGACTTCGCGAACGCGCGCGTCACCGCCAGCTCGGAATACGGCCGCAACAACGAAAAATAATCGAGGTCGGGCGCGACGTGCGAACGCAGCCACGCGGCGAGCACCCTTTCGAATTCCCGACCCTTGCTCCACTGGTGATTCACCTGCCGCCCCGCGTATTCCAGGGTCGCCGCCGACGCGGAGCGTTCGTTGGCGAACACGATCGCGTCGAAGCCGTACAACACCGCCGAGCACGCGAGGATCGCCGAGTTGACCGCGGTGACCGGGATATGGCCATTCCACGCGCCCATGCGGTTGTAGTCGAACAGCACGGGCGAGAGTTCACGACCGATGTTGAGCGTCGGCAAACCGGTGCGCGCGGCCACCGCCTCGATCAGCGGCGATGCGCCGACCCAGGCCACCGTCGCATCCGTGCCGATCGCCTTCAGCGCTTCGACGACCACCAATGAGTCCTTGCCGCCGCCGAGAGGCACCAGTGCGCGATGCGGCAAGCCGATCGCCGCCGCCGGAAATTGGCCGTCATCCAGGCGCAGAGCCTGCCCCGGACCCGATCCGGGGCCGGGATCGACGTTTTCCGTCCCTGGGGCTGGATCCTGGCCATTCCCCGGCCGGGATGACGAGCCGCGAGGAAACGCGATGCGCCCGCGCAAGTCCAGTCCGTTGCGATAGGCGAACTCGGCGAGGCCATGCAGGTACAACGCATCCAGCAAACCACGGGTTGCGGCATCGAGCGCACCGCTGTCGACCTCGATCCTTGGCGGCACGCCCGCCTTGTAGTAGCTGACGCCGGCGACGAGGTGCAACAAGCGGAGCGCGGCGTCGAATGCCGCCCCACCACCCGCCGGCACCGCCGGTGCGCTCGGAAAATGGATCCGTTCGACCAGCTCCGGCCCATCGTCGAACGCATACACGAGTTCGGCGGTGCCCTCGCGACACCCGCAACGCACGAAGCAGAACGCCGCTGCTTCGCGTGGGTCGCGCAGTGCAGAGCTCATTCGATCACCGCCGAATCCGCCAGCGGACGCAGATTGTAGTGCGACGCCATGGCCTCGCCGTATGCGCCGGCCTGCGCGATCAGCAGCACATCGCCCTCCGCACTTTCCGGCAGGTGCCGGTCGGCACCGAGCACGTCGCCGCTCTCGCAGATCGGGCCAACGACTTGATACAACACGGTGGCCGGTTCGTCGAGCCGCGACAGGTTCACGATTTCGTGCCACGCGTCGTAGAGCGCCGGCCGGATCAGCACGTGCATGCCGGCGTCGCAACCAAGGTAGTGGAACGCGCCCTTGCGCTTGGCCTGCGTCACGCGGGCCAGCAGCACGCCGGCCTCGGCGACCAGCCAGCGCCCCGGTTCCAGCCACAACTCATAGTGCGGATACGCGCGCTTGACCTCGGCCAGCGCAATGTCGATCGCCCCAAGGTCGAGTTCCGCCTCGCCCGGGTGCGAGGGCACGCCGAGCCCACCACCAAGATTGAGGATCCGAACGCTGCCGATGCGCTCGGCAATACTGGCGAGTTGCCCGCAGGCTGCCGGCCAATGCGAGGCATCGAGGATGCCGGACCCGAGGTGCGCGTGAAGGCCGATCACGCTGAGGCCCTGCGCGCGCGCCAGTTCGAGAAACGCATCGAGCTGGTCGAGCGGCAAACCGAACTTGCTGGCGGCACCGCCCGTGCGCACCTTGTCGTGATGGCCAAGGCCGCGCCCGAGGTCGACGCGCAGCATCACCTCGCGCCCCGCGAAGAGGTCGGGCCAGTGCTGCAAGGGGTGCAGGGCGTCGAGCGTCAGCAGAAGCTGGGGACCGGGGACCGGGGACCGGGGATCGGCCGCACCGGCGCGCCGCAACGCAGATTCGTAATCCGCGCGCGGCGCGAAGTTCGGCGTAAACAGGCGCGGCGATGCATGTGCTTCCGCAACGCCGTCCACCGCCGCGAGTTCACCCGGCGACACGCACTCGAATCCGATGCCGGCCTCCGCCACCACGCGCAGGATCGCCGGATGCGGGTTGGCCTTGACGGCGTAGTACACGCGGTCGATCGAGCGCATCGCGCGCAGCGCGCGCGCGCGTTCGCGCACGGTCGGCAGGTGGTAGACGTAGCTTGGCGTTGCCGCCGCCAGCGCCAGCAACCGTTCGCGTCCGGCGCGCCACCACGGCGCGCGCGCAGGCGCCGCGTCCTCGCCGTACAGCGCCTGCCAACTCGGTCCGAACAGCGCGGCATCGTCGGTGCGCAGCGCACCGGCGCGGATCAGCAATCGATGCAGGCGCGGCAGCAGGCCATCCAGCATGCCCTCGTCAACCACGAAGGTGAGATTGAGGTTGTTGGACGACTGCGAGATCAGGTGCACGCGCATCTGGCCGAATTCGGCCAGCACGCCTGCCAGGCGATGCAGCATCGAGCGCATGCCGCGCCCGACCAGGGTCACCGCGGCGCACGGCGCGATCACCTTCACGCGGCACACCTTCGCAAGATCCGCGGCAAGCGCCGCGACCACGTCGGAATCGAGCAGGTTCTCCGCAGGATCGAGCGACACCGTCACGTTGGTTTCCGCCGAGCCGATCAGGTCGATCGACAGGCCGTGCCGCTTGAACAGCGCGAACACGTCGGCGAGGAATCCCACCTGCTGCCACATGCCCGAGGTTTCCATCGACACCAGCGTGATGCCGCGTCGGGAGCTGATCGCCTTGATGCTGGGCGCGGCCTCGGGCGGCAACGGCGCGATCAGCGTGCCTTCGAAATCCGGGTGCCGGGTGTCCTTGATCCGCAATGGCACGCGCGCGCGCCGACAGGGTGAAATGCAGCGCGCGTGCAACACCCTGGCGCCGGTCGTCGCGATTTCCTGGGCCTCGTCATAGTCGAGCCGCTGCAGCAGGCGCGCGCCCGGCACCTGGCGGGGGTCGGCGGTGAACATGCCGGCGACGTCGGTCCAGATCTCGACGCGCGACGCGCGCAGCAGCGCGCCGAAATATGCGGCGGACGTGTCGGAGCCACCCCGACCCAGCAGCACGGTTCGCCCGTCGCCGTCGCGGGCGATGAAGCCCTGGGTGATGAACACGTCACC
>JBOHYX010000139.1:0-6567 GCA_050738115.1 Rhodanobacteraceae bacterium | reverse complement strand
CCACAGGAAGGCGCCGAAGTACTCGGTGCAACGCGCGAAACGGTAACCGGCAGCCTGCCGCAAGCCTTCCTCGCGGGCGGCCTCGATCGCGGCGCGCAGGGCCGGCGTCACCCGTTCGTCGGCATCCAGGCACAACACCCAGTCATGCCGCGCCTGCGCCACCGCGAAGTCCTTTTGCGAGCGGAAACCTTCGAACGCGTGCTCGATCACCCGCGCACCGGCCGCCGCCGCCAGCCCGCGGGTGCCGTCCGTGGATCCCGAATCGACCACCACGAGTTCGTCGCAGAACCCGAGCGACTGCAGGCAGGCACCGATGCGATCGGCTTCGTTGAGGGTGATCACGCAGGCGGAGAGCCGCGGCGCATTGGTGGGCGACATGGGATGTGCGTGGCCTCCGGCGTGACGACGCAAAGGCTAAAGCGTAACGGCACGTCCCGGTAGCCGCACGCGACTCCGGCGACCCCGCCGCACGTATGCTGCCCGTCACCGGTGGTCGCACGGCGTCAAGACGACAGACATTCAGATTCAGGCCACCGGCGCGGATATCATGGAATGCGAACGGCCCGGTAAGGGAGCTCTGCCAGTTGCGGGCAGCGGTGAACGAGCACAGGGATCCAGGCACATGGCGACCGTCAATCTGGTGTTCTGGGACAACGGCTTCGGACTGTCACGTGACTCCTGCCTGCTCGCCGAAGCGTTGCGGTGCAATGGTTGCGAGGTCACGCTGACGGCGCTCGGCATGAAGCAGGAACACCGACGTCGCCGCAAGCGGATGCGCCCGTACGTGCGCGCGCAGCAGCTTTGGCGTGGCCTGCGACATCGCGGCCAGCCGCCGCGGGTGTTCGATCTCAACATCATGTTCGAGCACTTGTGGCCGGACCAGTTGCCACGCTCGCGCTGCAATGTCGCGCTGCCGAACCCGGAGTGGTTCGACCGCCGGGACCAGCAGTTCCTGGCCTCGGTCGACCGCATCTGGGCCAAGACCCACAATGCCGCATTGATCTTCGTTCGCCTCGGTTGCCGGACCAGTTGGGTCGGTTTCGACAGCGACGACCGCTACGATCCGGCCGTTCCCCGCGAGCGCAAGTTCTTTCACCTCGCCGGCGGCAGTCGCATCAAGGGCACGGACCGCCTGCTGGCGGTGTGGCGACGTCATCCCGAATGGCCGACGTTGACGGTCCTGCAACACCCGCGCGAGGCGCACCCCGGCCCATCCGCATCGAACGTCGTGCATCGGATCGGCTATCTCGATGCGTCCGATCCCGCGCAGTACGCCGAGTTGAAGCGATTGCAGAACAGCCATGTCTTCCACCTGTGCCTGTCGGAGACCGACGGCTGGGGCCACTACCTGGTCGAGGCACTGGGCGTCGGCGCGGTGACGGTGACGGTGGACGCCCCGCCCATGAACGAGTTGGTCACGCCGGATCGCGGAATCCTGGTGCCATACACGGACGTGGGCAACATGGCGCTGGCCACCACGTTCTATTTCAACGAACGCGCGCTGGAGCAAACGGTCGAGCGCGCGCTGGGTCTCAGCGATGCCGAGCTGCGCACACTGGGCGATCGCGCGCGCGAGTGGTTCATCCAGAACCAGCGGGGGTTCGTGCGGCGGGTCGGCGAGGCGCTGACCGCGACCCTGCATTGAGCAGTACCGCGACAACCGACCGCTCCTGGCTGGCATGGCTGGCGTGGCTGGCATGGCCGGCGCTGGCGTTCCAGGCGTTCTTCGCGATGACCCACTTCAGCCGCTGGCTGCGGCCGGAATACGGCGGATTTGCGGCGCTGTTGGTACTCGTGGTGGCGGGCGGGAAGCGCTGGCGCGAACTGGCGAGGCATCCGCTGTGCTGGCTGCTGCTTGCGTTCATCGCCTACGCCGTGCTGCAGGCCGCCTACGCCGCGCGGCTGGCGCCGGACCTGTCGTTCGCCAGACAGCTTTCATACAACGCCAAGCCGCTCAATCTTGCGGTGCTGGCGTGCGCGATCGGCGCGTGGTTGGCGGACCATCCGCGCGGCATCCCGTGGTTGCTCGGCTTGATGGTCGCCGGCTTCGTGCTCGCGGCGCTGGTATGCACGCCATGGGCCCGGATCGATGCGATTGTTGCCGGCACCGTGCGTTTGCGCCTCCATTACGCGGAGAACATCGTCGGCGAGTACGCGGCGATGGGGCTCCTGCTGCTATCCCTGTACGCGCTGTCACGGCCGCCGGGACGGCACGGGATCGGATCCAACGGCTTCGCCGTGGTCCTGGCCTTGACGGGCGTGCTGCTGTTGGCCTGCCTGCTGTATGCGCAATCGCGCGCAGCCTGGCTGGCCGCCGGACTGGTGCCGCTCGCCGCCTTCGCCTGCCTGCGCGATGGCCGCCACCATTGGCGTCGGCCGGCCACCATCGCGCTGGGCGTCGCGATCGTCGCGCTCGTCGCCGCGCTCGGCGTCGGGTACGCCTTGGTGGCGCACCGTCTCGCCGGCGGCGCGACGATCGCGGCGGCGGTGGCGCACGGCGATCTCGCAGGGCTCCCATCCGGTTCAGTGACCATGCGCATGCGGCTCTACGCGCTGGGATGGCACGCCTGGCGCGCGCACCCGCTGATGGGGATCGGCCTGCGCAGCATCGAGCCCATGATCGCCGCAAGCGGCATCCACGACGGCACCTACGTGCCTCCACACCTGCACAATGCTTACCTGCAGGCAATCGTCGGCCTGGGCAGCATCGGCGCCGCGCTACTGCTGGCCGCCTTCGCGATGCTGGTACGCGAGGTGTGGCGGGCGCGGCGCTCGGGCATCGCGAGCGGTGCCCTGTGCTGGGCAGTGCTCGGGTGCCTGGGCATCGCGCTGGTCGCCAACTGCTTTGACTATCTGTCCTGGCACAACGACTACATGCGCGCACCCCTGGAACTGCTGCTCGGCTGCTGCTTTGCCCTGTCCGTGCGCCGCCGCAGAGCAAGCCACGACGCGGGCGATCGAGCGCGCGTGCCCCTGCCACGCCCGGATGCGGAGCGGCTCGTCGGGACACCCATATCGCGATGATGGCTGCTTCAACTGCAATGCGTGCGTCGAAGGCACCCGCCGAGGGCGGCGCGAAACCCGCTCACACGGAAAGCATGTCGCCAACGTTCGCTCCACCGCTCGTGATCCGCTTCGGCGCCTTCGGCGACATGGTGCTGCTGACGCCCCTGTTGCGCCTGCTGCGCCGCCGCTATGGCCAGGCGTGTCGGGTGCTTGGTTCGGGCGGCTGGTTGGTGCCGCTGTTTGCCGGGCACCCCGACGTGCGCGCGACGCTCAGGGTCACGAGCCGCCGACGACCTTACTGGCTGGATGCCACCCAGCGGCACCTGATCGCCTTGCTCCGCGCGCAGCCGCCCGGCCCGGTGTACGTCTGCGACGACTACTCGACCGACAAGATACGCTGGCTGCTCGCAAAAGCCGGGATCGCGTCGGGGCGCTGCGTGTTCGCCAATCCCGACTGCACGCTGCGCGCGGGCGAACACTGGATCGACCGCTGGCACCGGTTCGGCGCGCTGACCCCGACGGCGTTCCCGGATGCCCCGCCAGCGGGCGAACTGCTCGACGCACCCGACGCACCTTGCCTGGTCGTCCACCACGCCGACCGTCTGGATCTGCACGCCTGGTTGCGCGCGCGCGGTTTGGGCGATGCCGCACTGGTGCTGCTGCAACCCGGCAACAAGCGCACACTCAAGCGCGGCCGCGCAGGCCGGCCCGGCGACGACAAGCAGTGGCCGATCGCGAACTGGACGGGCCTGATCAATGCGGTGCTGGCGCGGCAGCCGGACGTGAAGGCGATCCTGTGTGGTGCGCCACCCGAGGCCCCGTTCCTGCGCCAGATCGCGGCGGCGGCGGGATCCGCGCGCGTGTTGGCGGCAGGCGAGGAACTGCCGTTGCGCCGCCTGCTGGCCCTGTGCGAACACGCGGCCGCAATGGTGTCGGTCGATACCGGTCCCGCGCAGGCGGCCGCCGCGCTGGGCTGCCCACTCATCGTGCTGTATGGCGCGCAGCCGGCATCGCTGTGGCTGCCGCGCAGCCCGACCGGGAGCCCGGTCGTGGCGCTTGGGGGCCCGCCGCTGCGCGATCGCGTGGAGCAGATTCCGCTCGAGGAAGTGACGGCGGCGTGGCATGGATTGTCTTTGCGATCATCCCTGATCGCCGCTTCGACCAACGAGCCCGCGCTCGTGCCACCCCACACATGAAATACCAGAACGGCCATCCCTGGCCTGACTTTTCACAACAGCTGCGCTGGGCGTTCAATCAATGCGTGCGATCGTGATCCGCTTTGGACGGCTGGGCGACATGCTGCTGCTGGCGCCGCTGCTGCACCGGCTGCACCGCGGCTACGGCAAGCCATGCCTGCTGCTGGGGACCGGTCCCTGGACAGCCGAATTGTACGTGGCGCACCCGGATGTCAGCCGGGTGGTGCAGGTCGTCGCACGCCATCGACCGCTGCCGCTCAGCCCGCAGCGCTGGCAGATGTTGCAGGCGCTGCGCGTGCACCGCACCGACGCGGTGCACGTTTGCGAATGCGAGCCACGCGCGCTCGCCAAGATCAGGACCATGCTGGCGCTGGCGAAGGTGCCACCGGAACGCTGCAGATTTCTCGGCGACGCGCCGACGATACCCGATGAGCACTGGATCGACCGCCTGCTGCGCGCGTGTGGTCGACCACCCGCCGCGTGCGCCGGTGCGTGGCGGCCTCCGCCGCTGCCGGCTGGCGAGGCTCCGCAGCTGGTCCTGCGCGACGCCGACCGGCATGACCGCCACGCCTGGTTGCGCGCGCGTGGCTGGCGCGGCGAGCCGATTTGGCTGGTGCAGCCGTGCAACAAGCACAGCGCACACTGGCATGCACCGCACGCGGGCGTCGACGACGACAAGACCTGGCCCACGTCGAACTGGGTCACGGCGCTGCGGGCGCTCAACGCCGGGCATCCGGATGCGCGCATCGTGCTGTGCGGCACGCCGGATGAAGCGCCGCCGCTGGAGGCGATCGCCGCGCGTGCGCGCGTGGACTCGCTCGATGTCGCGGCACGCGACCTGCCGTTGCGGCGCCTGATGGCGCTCGCGCAGATCGCGTGCGGCATGGTGTCCGTGGACACCGGGCCCGCGCACGTGGCCGCGGCGATGGGCTGCCCGCTGGTGGTGATGTTTGGCGCGCAATCACCGGCGGTGTGGCGACCGCGCAGCCCGACGCGCAGCGCGGTGACCGTGTTGGGCGGCCCGCCGCAGCGGACGCGCGTGGCGCAAATCGCGGTGGACGAGGTCATTGCCGCGGTGTCCGCGTTGCCACCCCGCGAGCCCGAAGTGCCACGCGCGGCATAGCGTTGCGATCGTCCATGATCGCCGCGACGCGCAGCCAACAAGTGTCGGCGACGACCTCGGCCCGGATGAACCAGAACGGCCGTCCATGGCCTGACTTCATGATCGTGCGATCCTCCCTTATCGCCGCGACGGGCAGCCGACAGGCGTGGGCGACGACTTGGGCCGGATGGACCAGAACGGCCATCCATGGCCTGACTTTACGCAACAGCCCAGTTCCACCAGCGACCGTTACAATCGCGCCTCGCGCCGCGGCGCCTGCGAATCTTCCGTGACTGACGCGTCCCATGCCCGATCCGAGTCCCTGCGCGCGCTGCTGTGGTGGCTGCCGCTGTATCTCGCGGTCGCGCTGATCGCGATCTTCCTGCAGCCGCCGATCCCGCTGCACTCCACGCGCGCGCTGGCGGTCGCCTGGGACATGTGGGCGCATCACGAATTCCTGGTGCCGCACATCAACGGCGCGCCCTATCCGGAAAAGGCGCCGCTGCTGTTCTGGCTGATCCACGCGGGCTGGGCCGCGTTCGGCGTCAACGACGTGTGGCCGCGCGTGCTGATGGTACTGATCGGCGCGGTGCAACTCATCCTTGCACAGGCACTGGCGCGTCGTCTGTTTCCGGCGCACGCCTGGGTTGCCCGTGCCACGCCCTGGCTGCTGCTCGCGCTGTCGTTCGGCTTCCTGTACGGCCTGCAGATCATGTACGACGGCCTGCTGGCGGTATGGGTGCTGGCGGCGATGTTGTGCCTGGTGCCGACGCCCCGCCGCGCGGCGCCGCGCTTCATCGGCTTCGCGATCTGCGTCGGGCTCGGTTTCCTGACCAAGGGCCCGGTGATGCTGGCGCACACGGCACCGGTCTGGCTGCTCGGACCGTGGTGGTCCGCGTGGGCGCGCGAACATCGCGCGCGCTGGTATGGATTCGGCCTTGCCGCCATCGCCGGCGGTGGCGCGATCCTTGCCGCCTGGGTGGTGCCCGCCATCCACCTGAGCGGCGGTGCCTACACCCACAATCTTCTCTACAAGCAGACCGGCGGGCGCGTGGTGGACGCGTTCATCCACCAGCGCCCGTTCTGGTGGTACGTCCCATGGGTGCCGTTGCTGCTGGTTCCCTTCGTGCTGTGGCCACGCATGTGGGCGGCCTTCATCGCGTTGCGACGGCCGCTGAAACCCGGGCTGCGCATGCTGCTGGCGTGGCTGGTCGCGGCGTTCGTGATCTTCAGCGCCTTCAGCGGCAAGCAGGTCTACTACCG
>JBOHYX010000138.1:0-6610 GCA_050738115.1 Rhodanobacteraceae bacterium | reverse complement strand
CGGCAATTGTGCGAGCCGTGCCCCGCCTGCGCGGGACGCGGCATCCTCAAGACCGCCGAGACCGTCGGCTACGAAATCTTCCGCGAGATCACCCGCGCGGTGCGCCAGTTCGATGCGGAAACGCTGCTGGTGCTGGCTTCGCCCAACGTCGTCGCGCGCATGCTCGAGGAAGAATCATCGGCGGTCGCCGAACTGGAGACGTTCATCGGCAAGTCGATCCGGTTCCAGCCCGAGGCGCAGTACGGGCAGGAGCAGTTCGATGTCGTGTTGCTGTGATCGCAGTGATCCTTGTTGGGTGATGCGCTGGCAGTACCGGACTGTGGGGGGCGTCGCTGCCGCGGATTCATTGCTCGTCATTCCGGGGGCGCCCGCGGTTTTATCGCGGGCGGAATCCGGAATCCATTTTTCCGGCTGGCGTGGGGGTTGGCTATCCCTGCGCTTTGTCACCCGCGTCGTGTTGCCGAAACTGCCCTGCGCTTCTCGCGCCCAGCGGGCCGGCGCGAGCTCGCACGTCCCTGTGCTCGAACATGCGTGCCTTGCTCCCGCTGGGCGCTGCGATGCCCAGCGGCGTGCAACGGCGCTGGAAGAGCTCTGCTTGGGTGCCGGCCACCCATGGCCTCGTTCAAAGCGAGTAGACACGTTTTGCTTCATCGCCGCGCGCGCATGAGCCCTTGGCGCCACCACGTGCGCCGCGCGCGTTTTGCCGCCATCACCCTGGTTGCGGCGGTGATCATCGCCGCCGCGGTCGCGATGGCCATCACGCAGATGCTGCTGCCACTGGCGACCTACTTTCCCGATTTCGTCGCCCGGCAGTTGTCGGCGCGCCTGCACCGTCCCGTCCGGTTCGCCGCGATCACCAGTGTCTGGCAACCCGCGGGCCCGCTGGTGACGGTGCGCGGCCTGACCCTCGGCGCGGCAACGCCCGGCGGTCAGTCGATCACGCTGCCGCACGCGGCGCTGAAGTTCGACTTCAGTGCCTGGCTGCGGCCGGAGCAACGCTGGATCACGCTGCGCCTGAGCGACATGGACCTGCGCGTCGAGCGCACGTCGGCGGGCTGGCAGGTGGCGGGATTCGGCAACTCGCCCGGCACGCCGCACGCGTCGCTGCAGTCGCTGCCCGTCAACCTCGATCTGCGTGACCTGCGCGTGGATATCGTGGATGACGTCGGACACCGCTCGTGGCAACTGTTTGCGCCGCGCGTCCGCGTTATCAACGTCGGCGACGTGGTGCGGTTCGGCGGCAGCGTCAAGCGCCTTGACACGGACCAGGCGATCACGGTCAGTGGGCGCATGAATGCGGCGAAGCGCGATTATTCACTGTATGCGTCGACCCGTGGCCTCGATCTCGCGGCGGCGATGCGGGGCTTGGCGCCGGACGGTTGCACCGTGCAGGGTGGCCGCGGCGACGTCGCGCTGTGGGCGACCTGGCGCGGTGGCAAGCTCGAATCCGCGATTGCGCACTACGACGTGCGTGACCTCGCCGCATCCGGTCCGGATGGGCGCCACATCGCGCCGGAATCGTTGGTCGGCGTGTTCCAGGCCCGGCGCGTCGATGGTGGCTGGAATTTCGCATTGCGTGGCCCCCGCAAGGCACGCGCCAACATCGACGGTGCCGGCGGCGCGGTCGCCGAGTTGCGCGGTCATTCGGGTGCGTGGCAGGTCGCGGTGGCGGCGCACGCCGTCGATGGCGGGCCGTGGCTGTCATGGCTCGCCATCGTGCCGCAGGTGCCGGCGGCGCTGTCGAACTGGGTATCGCGCGCGCGGCCGCAGTTGCAGGTCGATTCCGCCGCGCTGGCCTGGCACCAGGGTGGCGCCTACGACGCCGTCGTGCGCTTCTCGGGCCTGCACGCTACGGCAAGCGGCACGTGGCCGGGCGTCGAGTTGTCGCGTGGCATCCTGCGTGCGGACAATCATGCGCTGTCGCTGGAACTGCCGCGGCAGGCCGCGAACATTGCGCTGACTCATGTCTTCCGCCGGCCGTTCGTGCTCGACGCGCTTGCCGGGACGTTGGTGGCCTGGCGCGAAGACGGGCAGTGGAACGTCGCCGCCGACGGCCTGCAGTTCGACACCGGCTCGCTGGCCGGCAGCGCGCATGCGCACCTCGTCTGGTTGGGTCACGGACACCGGCCGTTCCTGGCGGCGTACGCGACGCTCGACCGGGCGACCGTGGCCGACGCGACCTTGTTCTGGCCGTATCGCAGCATGCCCCAACCCCTGATCACATGGCTCGATCGGGCACTGATCGCAGGCGAGGTGACGTCCGGGCGCGTGGTGCTGCGCGGTGATCTCGACGACTGGCCGTTCATCGACCATCGGGGTCGCTTCGAGGCCGCGGGCCAGGTCCACGACGCGACCTTCGATTTCGCCAACGATTGGCCGCGCGCGACCGAAGTCGACGCGATGCTGGATTTCGTCGACAACCGGATGGACATCACCGCGACGCACGCGAAGGTTGCGGGCGTCACCGCGACGCACGCGGTCGCGGCGATCCCCGATCTCGGCCACGGCGTGCTCGGATTGGACATCCGGGGCGGTGGCACGGGCGCCGAATTGCTGGATTTCGTTCGCTACAGCCCGGTGGGTGCGGGGGCACTCGACGCCTTGAACGGCCTCACGATCGGCGGCACGGGCAAATTCGGCATCCAGCTTTCGATCCCGCTCAAGCAGGCGCAAGACTTCACGCTTGGCGGTACGGTCGATCTCGCCAGGGCCGACGTGACCGCCGCCAAATGGAACCTCGCGCTCAAGAACCTCAACGGTCCGTTGTCGATCGCGGGCAAGGGATTCCGTGCGAACGACCTGTCGGCAACGTTTCATGGCGCACCGGCCACGCTCTCGCTCGCCGTGGGCAGCGGCGTTGCGGACCCGCAGGATCGGGTCGAAGCGTCGATGGATACGCGGGTGTCCGCGCAGACGCTGGTTGAGGGTTATCCCGATCTCGATGGCCTGGTCGCACACGCGAGCGGCGTCGCACCTTTCCACGTCGCCGTGACGGTGCCGATCGCCAATGGCAATGCAGCGGCGACGCCGATCCTGGATGTCACGTCCAGCCTCGCCGGCATCGCGCTCGATTTTCCGGCGCCGCTCGACAAGCCCGCGGAGACGCAGCTTCCGTTGCACGTGCGCCTCGCGCTTCCGCCTGCTGGCGCGCCGTTGACGGTGTCGCTGGGCGGCGTGCTGCAGGTACGCGGACGGTTGGCGGATGCCGCACGCCAATTGCCGATCGCGCTCGCCCTGGATTTCGGTGACACGCCGCCGGCGGGCGTCCCGGCCAGCGGGATGGTGGTGGGCGGCCACGCGGCGCGGCTCGATATCAACGGCTGGATCCAGCAGGCACTCGGCGCGTCATCCGGCAACGCGTTCCCCCAGCTCGAGAACGCGCACGTCACGACCGATGCCGCGGAGGTGTTCGGCATGGATCTGGGTGCCCTCAAGTTTTCCTACACTGCGGGCACCGCTTCGAACAGCATTCGCTTCGACGGGCCGGCGGCGCAGGGCACGGTCGAGGTGCCGAGCAGCGGCGTGATGACGCACGGCATCACAGCGCATTTGGCATATCTGCACCTGCCGGAGCCGCCGCCATCCGCAAAGTCCGCGCCACCCAAGCCCCCGTCCGCCGCGTCGCCGATCGCACCGGCCGCGGTGCCGCCGCTCGACGTCAGCATCGCTGATTTCGAGCTCGGCCACGCCAAGCTCGGTGCCACCACGTTCGCGAGCGTTCCGACGCTCGATGGCATGCACGTCAGCGCGTTCGATTCGACCGCCCGCGATTTCTCTATCCGCGCGCGTGGCGACTGGAACGGGACCATGGCACGCAGCCAGTCGCACTTCGTCGTTGATATCGCCTCGCGGGATTTCGGCGGCATGCTGGTGGCATTCGGCTTCAGCGGCCTCGTCGCCGGGGGCAATGACGCCCAGGTGCACATCAACGGTACCTGGCCCGGCGGGCCGTCCGGGTTTTCGTTTGCGTGGATGGATGGAACCCTCGGCGTCAAGGTGGGCGAAGGGCGCCTGCTCGCGGTGAAACCGGGACTGGGCCGGTTGCTGGGGTTGCTGTCGCTGCGCGAACTGCCAAGCCGGTTGATGCTGCGCTTCGGCGACGTGTTCAAGTCGGGCTTCGCGTTCAACCACGCCTCGGGCACTTTCTCGTTGAAGGATGGCAGCGCGTATACGCACGACCTGCTCATCCAGGCGCCGGCCGCGCGGATCACCATGCGCGGGCGCACCGGGTTCCGGGCGCGCGACTTCGATCTGAACGTCGAAGTCATTCCGCACGTGGGCGGTACCCTGCCGGTGGTGGGCGCGGTCATTGGCGGGCCGGTGGGCGCGGCGGCGGGGCTGGTCGTGCAGGGGCTGGTCGGCGAGGGGATCAACAGGGCGGTGGGCAGTGCCTACCGCGTCACCGGAAGCTGGGACAAGCCGACCATCGTTGCGGCATCCGCGGCGATGCCTGCGGCCGCCGCGAGCGCCGCGCTGCCCGTTCCTGCCCCCAGCAGCTCCGCACCGCCCGCGCCCGGCAGTTCGGCCGCGCCTGCGAGCGGCGATTGACGGCGGTGTGCTTGCGCTGGGGCGTGTTCGCCCTTACGTTCGACAGTCTTGCCGCTTCGCGGCGCGTTGATTCCACGGATGATGGACGCTTCTCCGCTGACGCTCGTCGAACACAACCTGCTCGCTCCGGGCGGGCTGTCGATCCGGGATCTCGAGCGCGTGTTCGCGCGCGTAATGGCGCCGTCGATCGACGCGGCCGACCTGTACTTCCAGCATTCGCGCAGCGAATCCTGGGTGCTCGAAGACGGCATTGTGCGCGACGGCAGCCACGCGATCGAGCAGGGCGTGGGCGTGCGCGCGGTATCGGGCGACAAGACCGGATTTGCGTATTCCGACGACATCGTGCTGCCGCAGCTCCTGGAAGCCGCGGGCGCCGCGCGCGCGATCGCGCGTGATGGCCACGGCGCCGGCAAGCCGCTGGCGGTGCGCAGCGCGCGTGCGCTGTACCCGGCCGATGATCCGATCGACGGTCTCGACAACGCGGCGAAGATCGCGCTGTTGCGCGAACTCGACGCGCTGGCGCGCAGCCTCGATCCACGCATCACGCAGGTGATCGTGAGTGTCGGCGCTGCGCACGATTCGGTGCTGGTTGCGTCCGCCGACGGCACCCTTGCCGCGGACGTCCGCCCGTTGACCCGCATTGGCGTCCAGGTGATCGCCGAACAGGGCAACCGCCGCGAGCCAGGTTACGCGGGCGGCGGCGGGCGCTGTGGGTACCGCGAGTTGATCGATTTCGGACGCGCCCACGCGTGGGCGCGCGAGGCGGTGCGCCAGGCGCTGGTGAACCTCGAGGCCGTGGCGGCGCCCGCGGGCACGATGGACGTGGTGCTGGGTCCCGGCTGGCCGGGCGTGCTGTTGCACGAGGCGGTCGGGCACGGACTCGAAGGCGACTTCAACCGCAAGGGCACGTCCGCCTTCGCCAACCGGATGGGCGAGAAGGTGGCGGCGGCGGGCGTCACCGTGGTCGATGACGGCACCCTGCCCGGGCGGCGCGGTTCGCTGTCCATCGACGACGAAGGCACCCCGACCCACCGCACCACGCTGATCGAAGACGGGCGCCTCGTCGGTTACATGCAGGACAAGCACAACGCGCGCTTGATGGGCATGGCACCGACCGGCAACGGCCGGCGCGAATCCTTCGCGCATCTGCCGATGCCGCGCATGACCAACACCTGCATGCTCGCGGGTGAACGCGATCCGCAGGAAATCATCGCCTCGGTCGAGCGGGGGTTGTACGCCGTCAATTTCGGCGGTGGCCAGGTCGACATCACCAACGGAAAGTTCGTGTTCAGTGCCAACGAGGCCTACCTGATCGAGCACGGCAAGGTCACGCGGCCGGTGAAGGGCGCGACGCTGATCGGCTCGGGGCCGGACGTACTGACCCGTGTCGCGATGATCGGCAACGATCTGAAACTGGACGAAGGCGTCGGCGTGTGCGGCAAGGAAGGGCAGAGCGTGCCGGTGGGCGTCGGAATGCCGACCACGAAGATCACGGCGATGACCGTCGGCGGGACGGCGGCGTGAATGCGGGCATGGAGAATCGGGAATGGGGAATGGGGAATCACGACATCGCGGGAATGCGGCAGCTCAACCGATTCCCGATTCCCGATTCGCGATTCCCGTCGTTTCGCGCAGGAAACGAAACAGCTCGCGTTGTGCACGCGGTGGTTGGCCCGTTTCGCGTTCGCGGCGCGCCTTGCGGATCAGCGCGCCCAGGCGCTGGCGGTCGATGCCGGGGTGCCTGGCGATGAGTTCGGTCAGCGTGGCATCGCTGTTTTCGCCAAGCAGGCTGTCGCGCAGGGCTTCCGTCCGGTGCAGCGCCGCGGCTTCGCGCGCGCCTGCGGCGCGAACGTTGGCGAGCACCGCGCGCGCGCCGGCAAACGCGGCATCCCCGTGCGCGCGCATGAGCTTGGCCAAGTGCGCGAGCTGGCGCTTGTGGGCGATGTGCGAGGGCGTGCGCCGCACCTCGCCGATCTCATCGCGCACGTCTTCGGGCAGCGCCATCGGGTCGAGCCGTGCAGGAGGGAGCTCCGACAGTTTCGTTGCCAGCGCCAGCACGTCC
>JBOHYX010000137.1:0-6614 GCA_050738115.1 Rhodanobacteraceae bacterium | reverse complement strand
CCAAGCGCAGCGTGCAGGTCGGCCAGCAGGTGGAGCCGGGCACGCCCCTGATGGCGGTGGTGCCGCTGGACGGCAAGCAGGTGTGGGTGGACGCAAACTTCAAGGAGACCCAGTTGACCGACATGCGCATCGGGCAGCCGGTGACGCTGACTTCGGACGTGTACGGCGGCTCGGTGACCTATCGCGGTCACGTCGAGGGCCTCGGCATCGGTACCGGCAGTGCGTTCTCGCTGCTGCCCGCGCAGAACGCATCGGGCAACTGGATCAAGATCGTGCAGCGCCTGCCGGTGCGGATCGTGCTGGATTCGGGGCAGGTGAAAAAGCATCCGCTCCGGATCGGCATGTCGATGGACGCCGAGGTGGACCTGCACCACCAATCCGGCCCGATGCTGTCACGGCAGCCGGTGATGAAGCCGGTGTTCAGTACCGATGTGTATGCGCGTGACGTCGCCGGCGCCAACCCGATGATCGCAAAAATAATCGACGCCAACGGTGGCAGCGCCGCCGGCGTCGCGTCCGCTGGCGCCAACGCGCCGCGATCGCAGTCGATCGCGGACGTGGGCGGGCGGCGTTGAGCGTGGATTGAGCCCGGCCGTCCCCGGTCGAGGCGGCGCTCAGGTTCATTGCGACGGTTTACGCCTTCATCTGATCGAGCGCCCCCACGGCGCTCGATGGTCCAACTTTTCCCGAGAACACGCTCATGTCTGCCACTGCTGCGACCGCAACCCAATCCTTCGGCGATTCCGCGCCCGCAAGTTTGCTGCTGACGACCATCGGCTTGTGCCTCGGCACGTTCATGATGGTGCTCGACCTGACCATCGCCAACGTGTCGCTGCCGACCATCGCAGGCAGCCTTGCGGCGAGTCAGGACCAGTCGACGTGGGTGATCACTTCATTCACGGTCGCCGAGGCGATTGTCTTGCCCATGACGGGATTCATCTCGCGACGCTTCGGCGAGGTGAAGGTGTTTACCTTGGCGGTGCTGGCGTTCTCGGTTCTGTCCCTCCTGTGCGGCCTTTCGACCAGCCTTGGCATGCTGGTGATGTTCCGCGCGCTGCAGGGTGCGGCGGCCGGGCCGCTGTACCCAATGGCGCAGAGCCTGATGCTCTCCATTTTCCCGCGCGACAAGCGCGGCGCCGCGCTGGCCATCATTGCCATGATCACGGTGGTCGCACCGATCGCGGGGCCGGTCGCCGGTGGCTGGATCACCGATTCGTATTCCTGGCGCTGGATTTTCTTCATCAATGTGCCACTCGGGCTGTTCGCCGGCGCCGTGGTGTTCGCACAGTTGGGCAAGCGCGTCGAGCAACTTCGGAAAGCGCGCATCGACTGGATCGGTATTGCAACGCTGATCGTGGGCGTGGGGTCGCTGCAGATCCTGCTGGACAAGGGCCAGGATCTCGACTGGTTCCACTCGGCCACGGTCGTGAGCCTCGCCGTTGTCGCGGTGGTCGCGCTGACGGTGTTCGTGATCTGGGAGTTGACCGACGAGCAGCCGATCCTCGACTTTCGCCTGTTCCGGCACCGCAATTTCGCAGCCGGCACGCTGGTGCTGGTGCTGGCGTACGCCCTGTTTTTCGCTGTCGCGCTGTTGCTGCCGCTGTGGCTGCAAAACACGCTCGGCTATACCGCGCTGTGGTCGGGGTTGGCGGCGGCCCCGATCGGCGTGATCCCGGTCCTGTTGACCTACGTTGTGGGCAAGTACGCGCACAAGGTCGACTTGCGTTGGTTGGCGAGCATTTCGTTCGCGGTGATGGGGCTGGTCTGTCTGCGCTTCGGCGGTTTTGACACGGATGTCGACTTTGCCAGCGTGGCCATCACCGAGTTGGTCCTGGGGCTGGGCCTCGCCTTTTTCTTCATGCCCGTGACGACCATCCTGTTGTCGGATCTGGATGGCACGGAGATTGCGGAAGGTTCCGGTTCCTCGACGTTTCTGCGCACGGTGGGCGCCAGCTTCGCGGTGTCGATCGTGACCTATCTGTGGGCCCGCGGCGGCGACGTGAGTCACGCGAACCTTGCGGACCACATCAATCCGTTCCGGCCCGAGGTTCGCCAAGCCATCGCCGCGATGGGCGGCCACCTGCAGCAGTATGCGGTGGGCATCAACCGGGTGATCACCCAACAGGCGACGCAGGTTTCCTTCAATCATCTGTTCGACGGGCTGGGCATCGGCTTTTTCATCCTGATCGCGGTCGTGTGGTTGGCCAAACCCCCGTTCATCGCGCGTGGTGGTGGCAGTGGACATTGATCGCGCGAGTCCGTCCGGATCTATGTGCGGTTTTCGTGTGCGACGGGTTCGCGCGGTGTCCCGCACCACGCGCGAAGGGAAGCGTTCCGGCCATGGGATGGCTTGAGTTCAACCCAACATCTATCGCTCAAGGGATGGATCCATGCGTCGGCGCCGCGGTCGCGCTCACATGTTCGGGATGCTCGTAGACTGCGCCGATGACCACCGCTCCCCGTTTTGCAGTGTTCGGCCATCCGATCGCGCATTCACTGTCGCCGCGCCTGCACGCGCTGTTCGCCGCGCAGACCGGAATCGAACTGGAGTACATCGCGATCGATGCGCCGCCCGCGGCGTTGGCGGGCGTAGTCCGCGACTTTTTCGATGCCGGCGGCCGTGGCGCCAACGTCACGGTGCCGCACAAGGCTGAGGCGTTTGCGTGGGCAGATGTCCGTGCGCCGATTGCGCAACGCCTCGGCGTCGCGAACGTGCTGACACGGTTGCCGGACGGCCGCATCGAAGCCGACAGCAACGATGGCGCCGGCCTCTTGGCGGACCTCGGCGGGCGCTGCGGTATCGAAGTCAAGGACCTGCGCGTGTTGTTGCTCGGTGCGGGTGGCGCCGCGCGCGCGGCGGCGTTCGCGCTGCTGGATGCTGGCGTGTGCCGCCTCGTGATTGCCAACCGCACGCTGGAGCGCGCGCGGTCGCTGGCCGGTGCGCTGGCCGATCCGCGGCGCGTGCGGGTGCAACGCTGGGATGAACTGGATCGCGGGGAGGCATCCGACCTGATCGTCAACGCGACTTCGGCCGGCGTGCAACACGCGGCGCTCGCGCTGCCGGCATCGTTGGTCGGCGCCCGGACGTTCGCCTACGACCTGGGCTACGGGCCGGCCGCGACACCGTTCACGGACTGGGCGGAATCCGCGGGTTGCGCCGCGGCGTGCGACGGCCTCGGCATGCTGGTCGAGACTGCCGCCGCCTCGTTCGCGCGCTGGCATGGGGTGCGGCCGGATACGGACGCGGTGTTGCGTGCGCTGCAAGGTTCGAGCGCGCCTGTAGCCGCCGAGGGCGGCTCGACCGAGCAGTTGTAGGAGCGCGCGTGCGCGCGACCATTTCGCGCGTCGCCGACACGCCGGGCCCTACGGCGCCGCTGCGAGATACTCGTCCTTGAGCTCGACGTAGTGCCGCGCCGAGTACAGCAGCGCCTCGATTTCCCGGTCACCCACCCGGCGCACGCGGCGTGCGGGATTACCCACCCAGAGTTCGCCTTCGCCGACGACCTTGCCTGGCACGATCAGTGCGCCCGCGCCCACGAAGGCGTGGGACTCCACCACCGCGCCATCCAGCACCGTCGCGTGCATCCCGATCAGACAGCCGTCCCCGATGGTGCACGCGTGCAGGATCGCGCCGTGGCCGATGGTGACGTCCGCACCCACGACGCAGGGCAAGCCGCCCGGCGTGTACGGACCGTCGTGGGTGACGTGCACGATCGCGCCGTCCTGGACGTTGCTGCGCGCACCGATGCGAATGCGTTCGACGTCGCCGCGCAGCACCGCGCCAAGCCAGATCGACACGTCATCGTCGAGCTCGACGTCGCCGATCACGGTCGCGGCGGGATCGAGGTATACGCGCCGGCCGAGTTTCGGCATCACGCCCCGGTAGCCACGCAGCGTCGTCATCCGCGTTCGCGTCCGCGTTCATCGGGATCGCCGGATGGTAGCGTCCGTGCCGCCTCCCGGCGCAGCGCCTCGCGGGTGGAGCGGTAGCCGATTCCGATCGCGCGGTCGAAGGCATGCCAGTCGAACATGCCGATCGTCTGGGTATCCGGGCGCAACAGCAGGTCCGCCAGCTCGCGCCGGTGCGCGCTGGCGGTGTCGGAATTGACCATGCCGGCGCGCAGCAGGATCGCGAACGTACTCGGCCGCCGGTGCAGCGTCCGGCGTTCGGCCCACAGCGTGAGCCAGGGTGGCGACGCCGGCTCGTCGACGTCCGCGCGCAGCGAGTCGTCCGAACTGATGTCCACCGCGATCACGCGGCCGTGGCCCTGCTCGGCCAGCACGTCCGTGGGCAGGTTGTTGATCACGCCACCATCGACGTACACGTGGTGGTTGTGGAACAGCGGCGGCAGGATCCCCGGTATTGCGCTTGATGCACGCAGCCAGCGCCACAGCAAGCCTTCGCGGTGCACGGCCATGGCACCGACGGTCAGATCCGCCGACACGCAGGCGAAGGGGATCGGCAGGTCCTCGATGTCGATTTCGCCGACCGCCTCGCGCAGCAGCATCGTGGTGCGCACGCCGCGCGTCAGCGCCACCAGCGGAAAGGTCCAGTCGCGAAGCGGCCGGCCCTCGACGAAGGCGTGCCGGTACGCCTCGCGCATCTTCGCGTCGTTCCATTCGTTCGCGACCCCGGCGCCGATGATCGCGCCGACGCTGGTGCCGACCACGCTGTCGATCGTGATCCCGGATTCCCTGAGCGCCTGGACCACCCCGATCTGCGCGAAGCCGCGCGCGCCACCGCCCGACAGCACCAGACCGGTGCTGTGGCCGGACAGCAGGCGCGCGATGCGCGCGACGTCGGCGGTGTGCCGCCAATGATGGTGTTCGAGTTCGCCGTCGCCGAAGCGTGCCCGCCACTCGCGTGCGGCGCCGGAGATGAATTTGCCGGGTGGGTGGCGCAGGATCAGGTGGCGCGGTCGATGGTGGACATACTCGATCGCGGCGCGCGGATCCTGCAACCACGGCCCGCCTTCGGGCGTCGTACGGTTGCCGATCTCGTACGGCCACGCCGCGGGCGCTTGGCCTGCGTCGACCAGCAGCAGCAGGGCATCGGCCTGGCGCCGGCACAGGCGGCGCCAGCGCGCGTCGCCATCGTCGACGTACAGCACGAAACGGCTCGCGGCCTCGCGCGCGGTGAACCAGTCGGTGTCGTGGCCCCATCCGAGCGCGGCGTCGATGACGGTGCAGTCACCCCAGGCCAGCAACTGCCGGCGCAGCTCGTCGGCGAAGCCCCGCGCGTCCACCGCCGGGTCGAACGGCAGCACCGCGAACGTCCGCGGCGGGCTGGTCACGTCATCGTTCTGCAGGTGCTGGACCGCCACCTGTGCGGCGCCGAGCATGGCCATCGGGTGCTGCGCGATCAGTTTCTCGAACGCGTCGCGCGAAAGGCGCAGGAGCTCCGAATCACGCAACGCGCGCACGCCATGGGTGCGCGGCTTGCCGCTGATCAGCCCGACTTCCCCGAGCGTCACGCCTGCCGGCAGTACGCCCCGCATGCGGGGCGGGCCGCCGGTCGGCGGCACGCCGAACACGCCGAGGCTCCCGGACTTGAGGAAATACAGTGCGTCCGATTCCTCGCCGCGCAGGTACAGCGGCGCGCCGCCGGGCAGCCACAGCCACGCCATTTCCCCGAGCAGTGCGTCCAACTCGTCGGGATTCAGGTGGCAGAACACCGCCGTGCGCGCGAGCATCGCGCGCAAGTCCTGGGCGGACGTCGTGGCCATGCGCCGATGCTAACTTGATTTCGGCGCCGGGCAACGCCACGCTGGAGAATCCTGCCGGAGCGTCGCATGCCTGACCCGAACCCTCTGCTTGCCGATACCGCGCTGCCCGCGTTCTCGAAGATCCGCGCGGCCGACGTGGTGCCCGCGATCGATGCGATTCTCGCCGATTACCAGACGCGCATCGATCAGCTGACCGCCACGGGCGCGCCGCGCGACTTCGGGCACGTGATGCTCGAATCCGAACGCCTCGATCGACGCCTCGTCGACGCCTGGGCGCCGGTGTCGCACCTGCACGCGGTGGCGGATACGCCGGAACTGCGCCGGGCGTACGCAGCCGCCGAGGACAAGATCACCGATTTCGCAAGCGCGCTGGGCCAGAACCGTCAACTTTATGCCGCGGTCCGCGCCGTCGCCGGGGCGCCCGCGTTCGCCGATCGTACGCGCGCGGAGCGCGCGCTGGTCGAGCACGCGCTGCGCGATTTCCGGCTGGCCGGCGTAGCGCTCGAGGAACCGGCGCGCACGCGCTTTCGCGAGATCGCGGCGGAGCTCGCGCGGCTCACCACCGCGTTTGCCAATGCGGTGCTGGATGCCACCGATGCCTGGCACGAACACATCGACGACGCGCGCAAGCTGGCCGGCATTCCCGAATCCGGTCGCGCGGTCCTGCGCGAATATGCGCGCGGGCGTTCGCTGGACGGCTGGCTCGTCACCCTGAAGCAGCCGGCGGTGCAGGCAGTGCTCACCTACGCCGACGATCGTGCCCTGCGCGAACGGGTGTACTGGGCGTACCAGACGCGCGCCTCGGACCAGGGTCCGAATGCCGGCCGGTTCGACAATTCGGAACGGATCGAAAAAATCCTGGCGTTGCGCCACGAGGCCGCGCAACTC
>JBOHYX010000136.1:0-6654 GCA_050738115.1 Rhodanobacteraceae bacterium | reverse complement strand
TCCACGCGCATCGACGGCGAGATCGTGAACCTCGAGATTTCCGAACGCACGCGCGGCTACCGCGGCTTCGTCAAGCGCGTCCCGCTCGGGCCGTGCTCCTTCATCACGCCGTTCAACTTCCCCCTGAACCTCGTCGCGCACAAGGTCGCGCCGGCGATCGCGGCGGGGTGCCCGTTCGTGCTGAAACCGTCCGAGCGCACCCCGATCGGTGCGCTGATCATCGGCGAGGTGCTGGCCGAAACCGACCTGCCCACGGGCGCGTTCTCGATCCTCCCGTGCAACGTGGAGGATGCCGATCCGTTCGTCGAGGACGAACGCTTGAAGCTCCTGTCGTTCACCGGCGGCCAGATCGGCTGGAAGCTCAAGGCGCGGGCCGGACGCAAGCGGGTGGTACTCGAACTCGGTGGCAACGCCGCCTGCATCGTGGACGCCGACCAGCGCCCGCGCCTGGATCACGTGGTCGCACGTCTGATCTCCGGCAGCTTCTACCAGTCCGGACAAAGCTGCATCGGCGTGCAGCGCATCCTGGTGCACGCCTCGCTGTACGACGAGGTCAGGAAGCGCTTCGTCGCGGCGGCAAAAAAATTGAAGGCCGGCGATCCGAGGGAACCCGATACCTTCCTCGGGCCGATGATCGACGAAGCTGCGGCCAAGCGCCTGGAGGACTGGATCGGCGAAGCGAAACAGGCCGGCGCCAAGGTGTTGTGCGGTGGCAAGCGCCGCGGCAGCATGCTGGAGGCAACCGTGCTGGAAGGCGTGCCGCACGCCGAAAAGCTGAGCTGCCTCGAGGCTTTCGGCCCGGTCGCGCTGCTGGAACCGTTCGACGATTTCGCCGACGCGCTGAAGACGGTGAATGAATCCGACTACGGCCTCCAGGCCGGCCTGTTCACCGACACCCTCACCCACGCGCTGCAGGCGTGGGATACGCTGGTCGAGGGCGGCGTGATCGTTGGCGACGTGCCGAGCTTCCGCGTCGACAACATGCCCTACGGCGGCGTGAAGCTGTCGGGTTACGGCCGCGAGGGCGTCCGCTACGCGATCGAGGACATGACCGAACGCCGATTGCTGGTGATCCGCGACGCGTGAGCGCGGGCGGCCTCGCGAGTAATGGGTGTGGGTGCGCTCGGCGAAGTCGAGGTCCGGCTCGTCGGGCCGGTTGTCCTTGCCCTGTGCGCATTGAACGGCGGAGCGCCGCCCCCACCTCGAGCCGATGACCGAATCACGTCCCCGCGATGCCCAACGCCCCACGCGCCAGCTTGCGGCGCTGGGTGCGCTGTGGCCCTACATGCGCCGCCACCGCGCACTCGCCAGCGCCTGGTTGTTCTTCCTGGCGCTGTCCTCGGCGGCAATATTGGCGTTTCCGGTCGCGGTGCGACACATCATCGACCGCGGGTTTGCCAGCCACGACGCGGCGCTGGTCAACGGCACATTCCTGGCGCTGTTCATACTCGCGCTGGTCCTGGCCATCGCGACCGCGGCGCGCTACTTCTGCATCACGCTGCTGGGCGAACGCGCGATCGCCGCGCTGCGTGACATCCTGTATTCGCGGATCATCCGGCTCGACGTTTCGTTCTACGAGAAGACGCGCGTCGGCGAACTGATCTCGCGGCTCGGTACCGACACCGAAGTGGTGCAGACCCTGATCGGCTCCAGCATCTCGATCGCGTTGCGCAGCGTGGTGACGATGATCGGTGCGGCGGCGTTGATGGTGTGGACCAGTCCGCGCCTCGCGGGCTGGACCGCGCTGGTGATCCCGGCGGTGATCGTGCCGATCGCCGTGTACGGCCGGCACCTGACCCGGCTCTCGCGTACCAACCAGGACCGCATCGCCGACACCAGCGCGATCGCCAACGAGACCCTCAACGCGATCCAGGCGGTGAAGGCCTACGCGCGCGAACGCATCGAAAGCGCGCGCTACCGCGCGGCGGTTCAGGATGCGCTGTCCGCGGCGCAGCGGCGGATCACCGCGCGCGCGATCCTGACGGGCGGCGTGATCGTGTTGATCTTCGGCGCCGTCACGCTGGTGCTGTGGGCCGGCGCGCGTGACGTGCTGGCCGGCAGGATGGGCGCCGGCCAGTTGATCCAGTTCATGCTGTACGCCGTGATGGCGGCCGGCTCGGTCGGCTCACTCGGCGGCGTGTGGGGCGACGTGCTGCGCGCCGCGGGGTCGATGGGCCGGATCAGCGAACTGCTGGTCGAATTCCCCGCGATCGCCGATCCCGCGCGACCGGCGACGCTGCCGGTCCCGACGCAGGGCGCCATCGAATTCGACCACGTCGAATTCCGCTATCCGACCCGGCTCGATACGCCCGCGTTGCACGACTTCACGTTGTGGATCGAACCCGGCGAGACGGTCGCGTTGGTCGGCCCGTCGGGCGCCGGCAAGAGCACGGTGTTCAACCTGCTGCTGCGCTTCCACGACCCGCAGCGCGGATGTATCCGGCTGGATGGCGTGGACCTGCGCGCGTTGAAACTGGACGCGTTGCGCGGCGCGTTGGCGCTGGTGCCGCAGGAAACCGTGATCTTTGGCGCCAGCGCGGCCGACAACATCCGCTTCGGCCGTGCCGACGCCGGTGATGATGCCGTGCACGACGCGGCGCGCGCGGCCGAGGCGCACGGATTCCTGGGCGAGCAGCCGGAAGGCTTCGCAACCCAACTCGGCGAACGCGGCGTGCGCCTGTCGGGTGGCCAGCGCCAGCGCATCGCGATCGCCAGGGCGATCCTGAAGGACGCGCCGGTGCTGCTGCTGGACGAGGCGACATCAAGCCTCGACGCCCAATCGGAAGCCGCGATCCAGGCCGCGCTGGAACGCGCGGGGCGCGGCCGCACGACGATCGTGATCGCGCACCGCCTCGCGACCGTGCAGCGCGCCGACCGCATCGTGGTGATGGACCGGGGCCGCATCATCGCCGATGGCAGCCACGGCACACTGCTGCGCGAGGGTGGCTTGTATGCCGAGCTGGCGCGATTGCAGTTTGCGGAAGGCCCCGTGCGATCGTCCCTGATCGCGGCTTCAGCCACCTGACAAGCCATTATCCGTCCGGAGTGCCGAGCTTACCGACCAGCGCCCGCGCCGCGCTCAGGCGGCAGGGGCCGCCGGCTCGGTTTCACCCTCGCTGGTCACGTCCGATGCCTGCATGCCCTTGGGTCCCTGCACGACTTCGAATTTCACCCGCTGGCCTTCCTTGAGGCTGCGGAATCCCTGCGCGCGGATCGCCGAAAAATGCACGAACACGTCTGCGCCACCGCCATCGGGCGTGATGAAACCAAAGCCCTTGGCATCGTTGAACCACTTCACCGTACCCACTGCCATATCGAAGACCCCGCTTCGCAACGTTCAGAGCGCGGCACCTACCCGCCGCAGGCGTGAGTATCCGGCGAGCCCCTGCCGCGTGCAAGCGCCATTTCGTGACGACGTTCGCTCAAACCCGCAGCAACGCCGCAACGACGGGCGGCACCCGGGCGATCGCCGCGGCGAGTTCCGCCTGGATTTCCGCGAGGCTGATCGCTGCCTCCGGGTCGGGCCCGCAGCCGGCGGCCCAGTTCGCGACCAGCGCGATGCACGCGTAATCGATGCCCCGCTCCCGCGCCAGCCCGGCCTCGGGCATACCGGTCATGCCGACCAGATCGCAGCCGTCGCGGCGCAAGCGGGTGATTTCGGCACGCGTTTCCAGACGCGGGCCCTGGGTCGCGCCATAGCAGCCACCGTCGACCACCGCCACGCCCGCGCGCGCCGCCGCATCCACCAGCCCGCGCCGCAGGGCTTCGGCGTACGGATCGCCGAACTCGATGTGCAGCACGGGCTCGCCGTCCGCATCGCAGAAACTGCTGGCGCGTCCGGACGTGTAATCGATGAGCTGGTCGGGAATGGCGAGCACGCCCGGGCCCATGTCGTCGCGGATGCCCCCCACCGCGTTGATGCCGATGATCCGGCGCGCGCCGAGCGCGTGCAGCGCGTCGATGTTGGCGCGGTAGTTGATCCGATGCGGGGCGATGCTGTGGTGCTCGCCGTGCCGCGCAAGAAACGCCACCCGGCGCCCGGCGACTTCGCCGCTGACGATGGCGGACGACGGCTCGCCCCAGCGCGTCGACAGCACATGTCGCTGCGTACCCAGCAATCCGGGAAACGCGTACACGCCGGTGCCGCCGATGATGGCAAGATCGATCGGGGCCACCACGCCGGTCACCGGATGTCGTCCTCGTGCACCGCCCAGATCGCGGCCATGCCCCTGCCCTGCCCGAAATAGTCGAGGCCGTAGCCGAACACATACCGATCCGGCACTTCCACCCCGACGAAGTCCGCCACGAGGCCCGGCACGCCGCGGTCGTGCCGTTTGACGCACAGCACCGCAATCAGCACGCGCTTCGCACCGGCCGCCGCGCAATGGTCGCGCAGCGCCGCAAGCGTGTACCCCTCATCGAGAATGTCATCTGCGAGGATCACGGTGCGGCCGCGCAGCTCGGCCTGCGGGCGGCGCTGCCACTCGATGTCCCTGCCGACGGTGCCGCCGCGATAGCGGGTCGCATGCACGTAATCGAATTCGAGGTCGACGTCGATCGCGAACGCGAGCGGTGCGGCAAAGAACATGCCGCCGGTCATCACCGTGATGAAAACAGCCCGCTCGCCCCGGAGCACGGCGGTGATTTCCGCGCCCATGCGCACGATCGCAGCATCGAGCACCTTGCGGTCATGGATGCACTCGGCGCGCCCCAGCACCGCCGCCAGCGGGTGCGCCCGCGCGTTCATGCTCGGGCCGCCTCGCCGGCGGCGAGCCCACCCAGTGCCGCGACGTAGCGAGCGTGTTGCGGATCCTCCGCGAGCGCATCCCAACCTTCCGCGACGCTGCCGCGCAACGTTGCAACTTTGCCGGCGGCACAGGGGCTGCGCCCGCGCACGGCGGCGATCGCGGCGTCCACCATCGCCGGCGCGCACACCAGCACCAGGTCGCAGCCTGCATCGAGATGGGCGGTGACGCGCTCGCCGATGCCGCCGGCCGATTCCGCGGCGGCCATCCCGACGTCATCGCTGAACACCACGCCGCGGAAACCGAGTTCGCCGCGCAGGATCCCTTCGATCCAGGTGCGCGAATATCCCGCCGCCAGCGGGTCGACCGCAGGATAAGTCACGTGGGCCACCATGACGGCCTCGGCGCCGGCGGCGAAGCCCTCGCCGAACGGCACCAGGTCGGCTTCGCGGATCGCAGCCAGCGGCCGCGGATCGATGGCGGCTTCGAGGTGCGTGTCCTCGGCGACCGAACCGTGACCCGGCCAGTGCTTCAGCGTCGCCGCCATCCCGGCAAGGCGCATTCCACGCACGTACGCGGCGGCGAGCTCGCCCACGACCTGGGGGTCGGGGTCGAACGCGCGCTCGCCGATCACGCGATTGCCGCGTGCCAGATCCACCACCGGCGCGAACGACAGGTCGACGCCGCAGGCCCGCAATTCGCTGGCCATCGCCAGCGCATGCGCTTCGGCCATCGCGATGGCCGCGTCGCGATCGCGATGGTACAGCCCGCCGATCCACGCGAGCGGCGGCAGTCGCGTGAAGCCCTCCCGGAAACGCTGCACCGGGCCACCTTCGTGGTCCACGCAGATCACGAACCCATCGCCACGCAACGCGTGGATCGACTCGACGAGCGCCTGCAATTGCGCGCGGTCGGAATAGTTGCGCGAGAACAGGATTGCGCCGCTGACCTCCGGCGCCAGCAGGCGGGCCCGCTCATGTTCGCGGAGCGATTTGTCCTCGATTCCAACGATCAGCATGCGCAGCAGCGAATTGGCGGCGGCAAAGCCGGAGCCGCCGATCATAAAGCAGCCGTCAACCGGCGCGCGCCGGCAGCATCACGTCGCCGGCAAAACGCGGCAGACGAAGCCCTTCAGGTACTCGGTCTCCGGAATCGCCGGATGCACCGGGTGGTCCGGCGCCTGCTGGAGCTGCTGCAACACCTGCACGCCGCGGTCGAGGTGGCGCGCGCCCTTCTGCACCGCATCCAGCAACGCGGTGCGCGGCATGTGGTACGAGCACGAACAGGTGAACAGGATGCCGTCGCGCGCCAGCACCTGCATCGCCATTTCGTTGATGCGGCGATAGGCCAGCGCGCCTTCCCTGAAATCCTTCCTGCGCTTGACGAATGCCGGCGGGTCGAGCACCACGACGTCGAAATGCTCGCGGCGGTCGCGCGCACCTTTCAGCCACTCGAATGCGTCGGCGCGCTCGGCGCGGACGCGCTCGGCGAGGCCATTGCGGGCGGCATTCTGCCCGATCCGTGCCACCGCCGAAGCGGACGCATCCACGCACACCACCTCGCGCGCGCCCATCGCGGCGGCCCGCAGCCCCCAGGCACCCAGATAGGCGAACACGTCCAGAACGCGCGCGCCTTTCACGAATGGCGCGAGCGCGTCGCGATTCGCACGCTGGTCGTAGAACCATCCGGTCTTCTGGCCACCCGTCGCGGCGATCGCGAACTCGAGGCCACCTTCGCGCACGCGGAGCGCGTCCGGCGCCGCGCCGAAGCCGACCTCGGCATAGCGATCCAGGCCTTCCAGTTCGCGGATGCCGGCATCGTTCCGCCAGATCAGCGCACGTGGATCGATGAGCCTTTTCACCGCGGCTTCGACCGCGGGCTTCAGCCGCTCGATTCCGGCGGTGGTCGC
>JBOHYX010000135.1:0-6660 GCA_050738115.1 Rhodanobacteraceae bacterium | reverse complement strand
ACCCTCAGCCATGCCACCCGCCCGACGGGCGTCAACAGCAACTGCGCGATGCGGTCACCCGGCCGGATGGTAAACGGCTCGGTCCCGCGGTTCCAGCAGGAAATCACCAACGGTCCCTGGTAGTCCGCGTCGATGAGACCGGTGAGATTGCCGAGTACCACACCGTGGCGGTGGCCGAGGCCCGAGCGCGGCAGGATCAGCGCGCACCAGCCAGGATCGCCGATGTGGATCGCCAGGCCGGTCGGGATCAGCGCGCTGGCGCCCGGCGCCAGCGCGACGGGCGCAGCCGGGGCCGCGCGCAGGTCCAGCGCGGCGCTGCCGTCGGTGGCGTACGCCGGCAGCGGGATCGAATCACCGAGGCGTGGATCGAGGCGCTTCAGCTCGACCGTGACTGCGGCGCGCGTCGATGACTTCATGATCGCGCCTGCGCGCTCGCGCGATGGCGCGCGGCAATGTGCGCGATGAGTGCCCTGGCGAGTTCCTGCTTGGACGCGCGCGGCAGGGTTTCGCTTCCGCCTGGCCAGAACAGCTCCAGCGCGTTGTCGTCGGCGCCGATGCCGACGCGTTCGTCGACGTGGTTGGCGGCCAGCATGTCGAGGCGTTTGCGGACGAGTTTTTCGCGCGCGTGTTCGGCGACGTGGTCGGTCTCGGCGGCGAACCCCACCACGAACGGCCGCGGACTGCCGGCCGCGACTTCGGCGAGGATGTCGGGGTTTTCGACGAGTTCCAGCACCGGCGCGCCGGGCGGGCCCTTCTTGATCTTGCGCGCGGAATACGCCGCCACCCGCCAGTCGGCCACGGCCGCGGTGGCGATGAAGATGTCGGCGTCGCGCACGGCGGCGAGCACGGCTTCGCGCATCTGCAGCGCACTGCGCACGTCCACGCGGCGCGCGACGCCCGCGGGGGTCGCGAGCGCCACGGGCCCGGCGATGAGCGTCACATCGGCGCCGGCCTGCGCGGCGGCCGCCGCGATCGCGAACCCCATCTTGCCGGAGCTGCGGTTGCCGAGGAACCGGACCGGGTCGATGTCCTCGTAGGTGGGCCCGGCGTCGATCACGATGTGAAGCCCGGCCAGCGCACCGGCAAGCTCGACGTGCGGGTTCACGCGTCCGCGCCCTCCCGCACGCCCGCTACCACCAGGCGGGATTCAGGCGACATGCGCGTCGCCGCGGGCCAGCAGCGCCTGCACCAGTTGCTCCGGTTCGAGCATCCGGCCCGGCCCCGACTCGCCTTCGGCGAGCGGTCCGTTGGCGGGCCCGAGCATCGCGACGCCGCGCGCGCGCAGGGTGGCGACGTTGACCTGCGTCGCCGGATGGAGCCACATGCGGTGGTTCATCGCCGGCGCGACCGCGAGCGGCGCGGTGGTCGCGAGACACAACGTCGACAAGAGATCGTCGGCAAACCCGTGCGCAAGTTTCGCCAGCGCATCGGCCGAGGCGGGCGCGATCAGGACCGCGTCCGCCCAGCGTGCGAGTTCAAGGTGGCCCATGCCCATTTCGGCCGCTTCGTCCCAGAGCCCGTGGCGCACCGGCTGGCCCGACAGCGCCTGGAACGTCAACGCCGTCACGAAGCGCTCGGCATTCGGGGTCAACACCACGCGCACCTCCGCGCCCGCCCCGCGCAGGCGGCGCACCACCTCGCACGCCTTGTACGCCGCAATCCCGCCCGCGACGCCGAGCAGCACGTGGTGAGGTTCCCGCATACCCATGTCGGAATCGACTGACAGACACGCAAGCGGCTAGCTTACCGGATTCGCGCGGCGGCGCTGCTCGGCGGCCGCCCCGCTGCAAGCAATCCTGCATGCATCGGGAGGGTCGCCATGATGAGCATCCGGGATTGGCCAAGCGATGAACGTCCGCGTGAAAAGCTGCTTGGCCGCGGCGCCGCCGCGCTCACCGCGGCGGAGCTGCTGGCGGTGCTGCTGGGCAGCGGCGTGCGCGGACACAGCGCGGTCGACATGGGCCGCGACCTGCTCTCGCACGCCGGCGGCCTGAACGCGCTGCTCGTGAGTGATCTTGCCGGCACGCCCGGACTCGGGCCCGCCAAGCGTGCACGGCTGGTCGCCGCCCTGGAACTGGCGCGGCGCAGCTTGCGCGAAGAACTGGCGTCGCGCCAGGCGCTGGTGAGTCCACGAGACAGCGCGGCGTTCCTCAAGGCCCAGCTTGCCCACAAGCCCTACGAGGTGTTCGCTTGCCTGTTTCTCGACAATCGCCACCGCGTGCTGGCCTTCGAGGAGCTGTTTCGCGGCACGCTGGACGGTGCATCGGTGCATCCGCGCGAGGTGGTGCGCGCATCGCTCAAGCACAACGCGGCGGCGGTGATCCTCGCCCACAACCATCCGAGTGGCGTGGCCGAGCCTTCCGCCGCCGACCGCAACATCACCATCCAGCTTCGCGACGCGCTGCAACTCATCGGCGTGCGCGTGCTGGATCACCTGGTGGTCGGCGCGGGCGAACCGACCTCGATGGCTGCGCGCGGGTTGATCTGACCCGCGATCGACGCGACGCGGCGTACGGGTCGGCGGCCGCCTGCATCCGGCGTCGCGACGTCCCAGCGAGCGATCCACGGTAAACGGAGGCCGCGTCCGGCGACGGCGGTCCGGGCAAGCGCGCACCCCGGCGGTGCAATGCCACGCAAGCCGCGTCGCGCCGTGTTTGCAGTTATGCACAATGCTCCCGCACAAGGATTTGGAGCGGGCTTTTAGCGTCCATTCCGGGAATCACGCGTAAGCAATTGGTCGACAAGGCCAATTCATTCTGAACGGCAAAGAAACCCGGCCGAGGTCGCCTTGGAATGCGCCGTCGCCGAGCGGGTATCCACCAAGTTATCCACAGGTGTTCCGTTTGGTCGCATCGGAAGGCTGCGCTAGGATGGCGGGCCGCTTTGACCCGACCTGGTACGTGAAAGACGCCCTCCACGCGCTGACGCTCCATGCGCTCGACAGCCTGCGTCGCGAGGGCACGCTCGATGCCCCCGCGCCGGCGTTCGTGGTGGAGCGCACCCGCGCACGCGAACACGGGGATTTCGCGTGCAACGCGGCGATGCTGCTGGCGAGGCCGCTGCACAGGAAGCCGCGCGAAATCGCCAACGCGATCGTTGCCGCGCTGTCGGACAGTCCGCTCGTCGAGCGGGTCGAGATCGCCGGGCCCGGATTCATCAACTTTTTCCTTTCCGATGCGGCCTGGCACGACGAAATCCGCCGCGTGTTGCGCGAACGCGCGCACTACGGCCACGGCGATGCCGGCGCGGGCCACACCGTGGGCGTGGAATTCGTCTCGGCCAATCCGACCGGGCCGCTGCACGTCGGCCACGGCCGCAACGCCGCGCTCGGCGACTGCGCGAGCCGACTGCTGGAAGCGCTCGGCTGGAACGTCAAGCGCGAGTTCTACTACAACGACGCCGGCGTGCAGATCGCCAACCTCGCACTGTCGGTGCAGGCGCGCGTCCGTGGCCTCGCGCCGGGTGACGCGGCCTGGCCGGCGGACGGCTATCGCGGCGAATACATCGCCGACGTTGCGGAAGCCTACCTTGCCGGCGCCAGCGTCAGCGTGGAAGGCCATACCGTCGTCGGCGCGAAGGATACCGAAGACCTCAACGCAATCCGTGCCTTTGCGGTGGCGTACCTGCGCCACGAACAGGATCTGGACCTGAAGGCCTTCGGTGTCGCGTTCGACACCTGGTTCCTCGAGTCGTCGCTGTATTCCGATGGCAAGGTGGACGAGGTGGTCCGCAAGCTAGTCGCCGCCGGCCACACCTACGAGGAAGGTGGCGCACTGTGGTTGCGCACCACCGCATTGGGTGACGACAAGGACCGCGTGATGCGCAAGTCCGACGGCACCTACACGTACTTCGTGCCCGACGTGGCGTATCACCTTTCGAAGTGGCAGCGTGGCTACGAGCGCGCGATCACGGTGCTGGGGTCGGATCATCACGGCTCGCTGGCGCGCGTGAAAGCGGGGCTGCAGGCGCTCGACTGCGGTATCCCGAAGGACTGGCCGGACTACATGCTGTACCAGATGGTGACGGTGATGAAGGGCGGCGAGGAGGTGAAGATTTCCAAGCGCGCCGGTTCCTACGTCACCCTGCGCGACCTGATCGACGAAGCCGGCCGCGATGCCACGCGCTATTTTCTCGTCGCGCGCAAGGGCGACTCGCAACTGGTGTTCGACATCGACCTCGCGCGCTCGCAAACCAACGACAATCCGGTCTATTACATCCAGTACGCGCACGCGCGGGTGTGTTCGGTCGCGCGCCAGATGCACGAGCGCGGCATCGTGTTCTCGCCGCCGGCGACACCGGCGGACCTCGATCCGCTCGCGGGTGAGTTCGCGCGCACGGTGATGGTCGAAATCTCGCGCTTCCCGGAAATGGTCGAAGCCGCGGCCGACAACCGCGAACCGCATCTGCTGGCACAATACCTGCGCGAGCTGGCGGGTGCGTTCCACGTCTGGTACAACGCCGAACAGTTTCTGGTGGATGACGTGGCTCTGCGCGACGCGCGCGTGGCGCTGGCGTTAGCGGTGCGCCAGGTGCTTGCCAACGGACTGGACATGCTGGGCGTTTCGGCGCCGGAGTCGATGTGAGGGGTATCTTCAGGAAACCTCTGGATGATGGGCAAGGAAGGGTTGGAAGGGTTGCATGCAACGACCACGCGCCCGACTTGCCCACGGGGTTGCCGCGCTGGGCACATTGCAACCGCACCAGCCCGGTAGTCCGGACATGACAACTGACGCGCCCCGCGCATGGGGCGCACGAGGACGAGAGTGGCAACGCAACGCAACGGCAGGCAGGCGGTACGCAACGGCGGTTCGGGGATTCCGGGGTGGGGCCTTTTTCTCGTGGGAGTCATCGTTGGCCTGATCGTGATGGGATACGTGGCGCATCGTGGGCTGATCCCCAGCCTCAGGCGTGCCGACCAGCCGCAGGCCAATCCGAACGCGGTCGCCGCAAAGGGCAGCTCGCCCGGCATTGCCTCGAGCAGCGCGGCGACCAGCGCCGGCTCCCAGTTCGATTTCTACAAGGTGCTGCCCGAAAAAGAGGTCGTGATCCCGAACGCGGAGCTGTCGGCGATGGCCAAGGCCGAGCAACAGAAGGCCGCGGCCGCCAACAACGCCAGCGCGTCGGCACCCGCGTCCGCGACCGCGGCTGCGACGCCGTCCTCGGAGGGCGGTTACGTGCTGCAGGTCGGGGCGTTTCCGAAAGCCAGTGATGCCGACGCGATGAAGGCGCGGCTCGCGCTGCAGGGCGTCACCGCGCACGTGCAGGCGGTGACGCTGGACGGCCAGGTCTGGAACCGGGTACGGGTCGGGCCGTTCGCGTCGGCGACGCAGTTGCAGGATGTGCAGAAGCAACTGGCTTCCGCCGGCATCCACGGGATTCCCTTGAAGGAAAAGTGATTCCCGGGACTCGGGACTCGGGACTCGAAAGAACGGGGTAGGTTGGGGTGAGTCCGGGCTTCATCCAGACGAACCCCAACGAGGCCGGATTCGTGATGTTGGGGTTCGCAAACAGCGCTCACCCCAACCTACGCATGGAATCGGGAGCCGGGAGTCGGGGTGCGGACTGCTCCGTCCGGAGCGGCTGTTGTGAAAAGTCAGGCCAGGGACGGCCGTTCTGATCCGGGTCGTGCAACGTGGATCACGAACTCCATGATCGTCGGGAGCAGCGTTCACGGATGAACGCAAAAACACACCCGCGGGAGATGACATCGTTTCGCGCGGCTAATATCACCCGATGACCGACAAAACCGTCCTCGTCACCGGCGCATCCGCCGGCTTTGGCGCCGCGATCGCGGCGAAGTTCGCGGACCACGGCTGGCGCGTCGTTGCGTGCGCGCGTCGCGCCGATCGTTTGCACCAGCTCGTCGACCGGTTCGGCGCCGACCGCGTGCACGCCGCCGCGTTCGACATGTGTGACGATGCGGCCATGCGCGCCGCACTGGACGCGTTGCCGGCCGATTTCCGCAACGTCGATCTGCTGGTCAACAACGCCGGCCTCGCGCTCGGCACCCGTCCTGCGCAGGATTGCGACATCTCGCAATGGCGGCAGATGATCGACACCAACGTTACCGCGCTGGTGTCGCTGACCCGCCTGCTGCTCCCGCAACTGATCGAACGCCGCGGCGCGATCGTCAATATCAGCTCGGTGTCGGGTTCCTATCCGTACCGGGGCGGGAACGTGTACGGCGGCACCAAGGCGTTCGTGACCCAGTTTTCGCTCGGGCTCAGGACCGACCTGCACGGCACTGGCGTGCGCGTCACCAACGTCGAGCCCGGGATGGCCGAAACCGAATTCACGCTGGTGCGCACCGGCGGCGACCAGGCCGCATCCGACAAGCTCTACCACGGCGCGCATCCGATCACCCCCGAGGATATCGCCGACACGGTGTGGTGGATCGCCAACCTGCCGCCGCACCTGAACATCAACCGGATCGAGGTGATGCCGGTCAGCCAGTCGGCGGCGGGGCTGCAAGTCGCGCGCGATCCGTAGCGAGGAACCCGCGCAGCGGCTTCCCCCGCACGTAATGCTGGAGGTGGAACCCGCGCGCGGGTTCCACCCTACCGGGGTCCAGCCGCCTCGTCTGCTGAACGTGGTTAGAATCGTGGGGCGCGAGCCCGTCGATGGCGCGCGTGATCCCGCAGCAGGGGGCCCGGCGTGAAC
>JBOHYX010000134.1:0-6700 GCA_050738115.1 Rhodanobacteraceae bacterium | reverse complement strand
GGATCGCGTCACGGTTGCGCGCCAGCGTCTTGGCGCCCATGCCCTTGACGCTGGTGAGTTCATCGACGCTCTTGAACGGGCCGTGCTCCGTGCGATACGCGACGATCGCCTTGGCCTTGCTGAGGCCTACGCCATCGAGCGACGTTGCAATGGTTTGCGCGTCGGCCTGGTTGACGTTGACGGGCGTCGCGGCAATCGCGGGCAGCGCCATGGCGATGCAAAGTGCCAATGCCGACAGGGTTCTCTTGAACATGCGGGGTTCTCCCTCGTGGACAGATCGCGCGGCCCGATGCCGCGCGTCCGGGCAGCTTGCCGATCGATCCGCGCGGATGCAGTCGGCGCTGGTTGCGGGCGCCCGTCGGCGCGATGACACGTCCGTTGTGGGGATTGCCCGACGCGCCCGCTGGTACACTGGTCCATTCACCATTCGGCAGGAGGGTCCATGGACGCGAGCAAGTCGCGCGCCTTCATCGGCAGGCTTTGGGACAACGAAGTGGTTCCCAGAATCACCGAATACATCCGGATTCCCAACAAGTCGCCGATGTTCGACAAGGCATGGAAGGCGCACGGCTACATGGATGCCGCGGTCGCGCTGATGGAGACGTGGGCGCGCGCGAAGCTCGAGTCCTTGCCGGGTGCGACCCTGGAGGTCGTGCGCCTGCCGGATCGCACGCCGCTGATTTTCATCGACGTGCCGGCGTCCGGCCGCGAGGCCCGCGCGGACGACTGCGTATTGCTTTACGGGCACCTCGACAAGCAGCCGGAAATGACCGGCTGGAGCGAAGGTCTCGGGCCGTGGACGCCGGTGCTGAAGGGCGACCGGCTGTACGGCCGCGGCGGCGCCGATGACGGCTATGCGATCTTCGGGGCGTTGTCGGCCCTGCTGGCGCTGCACGACCAGGGCGTTGCGCACGCGCGTTGCGTGGTGGTGATCGAGGCCTGCGAGGAGTCGGGCAGTTACGACCTGCCGCATTACGTCGACCACTTGTCCGACCGGATCGGGCAGCCGTCGCTGGTGGTGTGCCTCGATTCCGGCTGCGCGAATTACGACCAGTTGTGGCTCACCACTTCGCTGCGCGGCATGACCGGTGGCAACCTCACGGTCGAAGTGCTGACCGAAGGCGTGCATTCGGGCGATGCCTCCGGCATCGTCCCGGACAGTTTTCGCATCGCGCGCGCGTTGCTGTCGCGACTCGAGGACTCGGCGACCGGCGAGATCGTGCCGAAGGAACTGTACGTCGACGTTCCGCCGGAACGCGTCGAGCAGGCAGGACAGTGTGCGGCGATCCTGGGCGACGAGGTGTTCGACAAATTCCCCTGGACCGGCAGCATGACGCCGGTCAGCTGTGACCGCGCCGAACTGATCCTCAACCGCAGTTGGCGACCGCAGCTTGCCGTCACCGGCGCGGACGGCTTGCCGCCGGTCGCGAATGCCGGCAACGTGCTGCGCCCCTCGACTTCGCTGCGCCTGAGCCTCAGGGTGCCGCCGACGGCCGATGCGGCGAAAGCCGGCAAGACCATGCAACGCCTGCTGGAAGCCGATCCGCCGTACGGCGCGAAGGTGACGGTGAAACTGGAGGAGGCGGGCAACGGCTGGAACGCACCGCAGCTTTCCGAGTGGCTGAGCGGCGCGGTGTCGCACGCTTCCGAGGACGCGTTTGGCGCGCCGGTCGCGTACATGGGGGAGGGCGGCAGCATCCCGTTCATGGGCATGCTGGGTGAGAAGTTCCCGAAGGCGCAGTTCCTCATCACCGGGGTGCTGGGCCCGCATTCCAACGCGCACGGACCGAACGAATTCCTGCACATTCCGACCGGCAAGAAGGTTTCGCAGGTGGTGGCGGGCGTGGTCGCGGCCCACGCGAAGGCGAGTGCCGCCGGCCTGACCTGACCGGACCGTGACGGACGTTCGTGCCGCAAGGCCGGGAGATGCCGCCGCGCTGGCGCGGTTGGCCACCCAGCTTGGCTATCCGGCCGACGAGGACGCCATTGCGCAGCGGCTGGCCGCTACGGCGGCCGACGATGTCGGCATCTCGCTGGTTGCGTTGGCCGCGGACGGTGGCGTATGCGGATTCGCTCGCGCGTTGCCGCAGCATTTCGTGGTCGAGGCGCCGTTTGTCGAGCTTGCCGCGCTGGTCGTTGCCGATGCCGTGCGCGGGCAGGGCGTCGGCGCCGCACTGCTCGCGCGGGTCGAGGCGTGGGCGCGCGAACAGGGTTTCGCGGAAGTGCGCGTCCGCTCAAACGTGATCCGCGGACGCGCGCATCGATTCTACCGTCGCGAGGGTTACGTCGAAGACAAGCGCCAGGTCGTGTTCTCGAAGCCCATGGGATGACCGGCGCCGCGCGACTGACGCAGGCTGCCGGCCGCCGTTACCCTTGACGGTTCGCATCGCCTGTCGACCACCCATGCTCTACGACCTGCCTCCCGTCACCCGCGCCCTGCTGATCGCCAACGTGGTGATCTTCCTGCTGGAGCAGGTGCCTTCGCTGCAACCGTTCCTGCTCGCCTATGGCGCATTGTGGCCGATTGGTCCCGCGCAACTGGTGCAGTATCCGGGCGGCGCGGTCATCCTGACCGGATTCCACGTCTGGCAGGTGGTCACGTATGCCTTCCTGCATGGCGGCTGGGCGCACATCTTCTTCAACATGTTCGCGCTGTGGATGTTCGGCGGTCCGATCGAGCACCTGCTGGGCCAGAAGCATTACACGTTCTTCTACTTCTTCTGCGCGGTGATTGCCGCAATCGCGCACATGCTGGTCGCGCGGTATTTCATCCACGGTTTCTACCCGACCATCGGCGCGTCCGGGGCGATCTTCGGACTGTTGGTGGCGTTCGGCGTGATGTATCCGCACATGAAGATGTTCCTGATCTTCTTCCCCGTGCCGATGCCGGCCTGGGTGTTCGTGGTCGGCTACATCCTGCTGGAGCTGTTTTTCGGCGTCAGCGGGTACGAGTCCGGCGTCGCGCACTTCGCGCACCTCGGCGGCGCGGTCGGCGGCTTCGTGCTGCTGCAGTACTGGCGCGGCAAGCTGCCGATCAGGCCGAAGCGCATCCTGACCAGGTAATTTGCGATCGTCCCTGATCGCTGCCTGGTTCAAATTCGTTGCACGGGTCGCATCTTCGGCCAACGATCTCCAGAACGGCCATCCATGGCCTGACTTTCCACAACAGCCGCTTCGTTGCTGGAGTCCACCGCGTCTGCCGGTCGGATCTGGAGTTGATGGCCGCCAGAACGGCCGTCCATGGTCTGGTTTCGACAACAACCACCTTGTTGCAACCCGCTGGGCAGACGAGGACAAAAAACAGGCCCGCGTGGATGCGGGCCTGTCGTGGATCGAGCGCGTCGCGCCTACGCAACGGCGTATTGGGCACCCGGGTGGATACGCCGAACGCGCTTCAGCGTGTTTGTGTCAGTGTGATCCATCTCCTTGCCCCCGAGCGCAGCGAGCTTCAGCACCAGCGTCTGCTTGTAGGTGAAGGTGTCGTCGTCTTTGAACGTGAACGTGCTTTCGAAACGCCTGAGCTCCGCGCGTTCGAGCAGGTAACGGTTCTGCAGGATGCCGTAGCAGGCCTCACCCGGCTTGCAACCAAAATGCAGCACCCTGTCGTGGGACTTGGCGTCACTGCCCGCGAGCAGGGCGATGCCGCGACCGAACACCACCGTGCGCATGATCTGGCCGTTGGCCTGGTCCCACAGCAGGTAGCCCACCTCGTCGTGGAAGGGGTCCATTGCCTCCTCGCCGTGCCGCCATGCGGTCATGCCATAGCTGAGTCCCCACAGAACCTGCTGGCCGTTTTCCTGGATGGGGATGGGCTTGAAAAAGGCCTTCTCGAAATAGCCCGTCTCGGTCGTTTCATCGTCCTTGTTGTGGAAGGAAACATCGACACCACCGTCGCCTTCCCAATAGCCGACCAGTGGAGTGAGCGGGCCGAGCTTCCTTGGACCGTGGAATTCCTTGGTGAGTTTGCGGATTTCTTCTTTCGTAACCGTCGCCATGCCTGCGCTCCTCATGTGATCTGCACCGAACGCCACCGTAGCACTTCGCCGAGCGGCGGCGCCAATTGATTGACATGATGGATGCGATAGCTGACGCCTATCGAATGAACGTATCGGCGACGCCAGTACGATGGCGCGTGCATCAGCGGTAAAGGTCGCCCGCCGCTTCCGGCTGGTAGTGGATCGCGGTGACCTTGAGTTTCAGCGTGCGGCCGCCCTGGCCCGGCCAGTCGATGCCTTGCCCCACGCGCAGGCCCAGCAAGGCGCTGCCGACCGGCGCCAGCACCGAGATGCGCCCGCTGTCGGCGTTGGCGTCCTTCGGATACACCAGCGTCAGCGTGTAGTGCTTGCCGTTCGATTCGTCCACGCAATCGGCCGACGAATTCATGCTGACCACGTCGTGCGGCATCGCGGCAGGCTCGACGATGTCCGCGCGATCGAATTCCGCGCGCAGCCGCGTGGCCGCCGGTGAGTCGCGCAGCGCGGAGGATTCGAGCAGGCTTTCGATCCGCTCCACGTCGAGTCGCGAAAGGGTGATCGGCGTCTTGTTGGTCATGTCATGCCTTGGCGGGGTCGCTATGCCCAAGATACCGAGCGCGCTGCCCTTTCTCAACGGCTGAAGCGTGCGGCGCGTCCGCGATCGTGGCCGGATCGAGCAGCGCGCGCGGAAGTTTCTTGAAGACCTCGGACAGTTGCACCAGGAACTCGTGGATGGCCGAACTCCGGCGCCAGACCATCGCTAGCCGCCGGCTGGGCGGATGGCCCCGGAACGGCGTCAGATGAACGTTCCGCGTTTTCGCGATGGGCGGCTGTACGGCGAGGATCGGCAGCAGCGTGATGCCGACGTCCGCGGCGACCATCTGGCGCAGCGTTTCCAGGCTGGTCGCGCGAAACCCGCCGCGTTCGTCGGCGCCGGACATCCGGCAGACTTCCAGCGCCTGGTCGCGCAGGCAATGGCCGTCTTCGAGGAGAAGCAACCGTTCGCCCGTGAGGTCCGCGAGCTTCAGTTCGCGGTGACCGGCCAGGGGGTGTGAATCCGACGCCGCCAGCAGGAAGGGCTCCTCGAACAGGAATTCGGCGTGCAGCGTCTCGTCGTGCACCGGCAGTGCGAGGATCATCGCGTCGAGCTTGCCCTCGCGCAGGCGCTGCTCCAGTTCGAACGTCTTTTCCTCGACCAGCAGCAACTCGAGCCGCGGGAAGCGCTCGTGGATCGTGCCCATCACGTGCGGCAGCAGGTAAGGTCCGAGCGTCGGGAAGATGCCGAGCCTGAGGGTTCCCGCCTCCGGGTCCTGGTCGCGGTGCGCGATGCGCCGAATCTGTTCGACCTCGTTCAACACGCCGCGTGCGCGCGCGACGATCTGCCTGCCGACCTGGGTCAGCAATATCTTCCGCGGCGTGCGCTCGACCAGCGTGACGCCCAGTTCAGCTTCCAGTTTGCGGATTTGGGTGGAAAGCGTCGGCTGGCTGACGAAGCTGGCCTCCGCTGCGCGGCCGAAGTGGCGGTGGTCGGCGAGGGCAACGAGGTATTGGAGGTCTCTGAGGTTCATTGGTACGGCCAATATAACGCTACTATCAACATGATTCCAACTATCGATTGGATATATCGAAGCCATGACGCTATGTTGGTTCCCAGGCGGCAACGACGACCGCCGTCTTCATTCAGCCATCAAGGAGCTGCGCATGCTTACCGTCGGCAACAACTTCCCCCATTTCAGCCTGAAGGCCACGGTCGCGATCGACAACCTCGACAGGGCTTTCACCACCATCGACAAGCGCACGTACGCGGGCAAGTGGACGTGCGTGTTCTTCTATCCGAAGGACTTCACGTTCGTGTGCCCGACCGAGATCAAGGGCTTCGCGGATCTGAACGGCCAGTTCGCTGACCGTGATTGCCAGATCCTCGCGGCCAGCACCGACTCCGAGCACGTGCACCTCGCGTGGCGCCGCAGCCACGACGACCTGCGCGACCTGCCGTTCCCGATGCTGGCCGACATCAACAAGGACCTGACGCGTGCGCTCGGCATCCTCGATGAGGAAGGCGTCGCCAAGCGCGCGGCGTTCCTGGTCGACCCGGATGGCGTGATCCGCTTCGTGTACGTCACGGAAGGATCCGTCGGCCGCAACCCGTCGGAGGTGCTGCGCGTCCTCGATGCGCTGCAGACGGACGAGCTGTGTCCGTGCAACTGGAACAAGGGCGAGGAAACCCTGAAGGCCGCCTGACGCCGCCTGTACGTCCGCCCTTGCGGCGGCGTAGCCTGGATGCAGTGGAACGGAATCCGGGGCGTCTGCATGACCGCCCTGGATTCCACTGCGTTTCATCCGGGATACCGCCGGAACGAGGGCAAGGAAACCCTGGAGCCCGCGTGGGGTGCGAACCCGCAGGCATCGCAAGGAGAACGACATGACACTCAATGAGATCAAATCCCGGCTGCCCGACTACGCCAGGGACCTTCGCCTCAACCTCGAATCGGTGTTGACCGAAGGTGGTGCGCCGGGACTCACCCAAAAGCAGATTGCACTGGTCGCACTCGCCTCCGCGATCGTGTCGCGGCATGCACCGTTGACCAAAGTCATCACCGGGTTCGCAGCGCAGCACGCCAGCGACAAGGAACGCGGCGGCGCGTGCACCGCGGCGGCGCTGATGGGCATGACCAACATCTACTACCGCTCCCTGCACCTGGTCGAAAACGACGAGTACGCCACGC
>JBOHYX010000133.1:0-6726 GCA_050738115.1 Rhodanobacteraceae bacterium | reverse complement strand
TGGAGATGGTGATGCCGGGTGACAACTGCAAGATGACGGTGGCGTTGATCCACCCGATTGCGATGCAGGAAGGGCTGCGGTTCGCGATCCGCGAAGGCGGCCGCACGGTGGGTGCGGGCGTGGTGACCAAAGTTATTGAGTAGTGAGTCGTCCGCTGCGCGGACTGTAAGCAAGTAAAGAGTAAGCGGGCGCGTCTGACGCACTTTCAGGCTTGCGCAGCAAGCCGACTTGCAGCGAACGCAGCGAGCGACTGACCGGCAACAACGAAGCGACGAAAAGCGCTTTGCTATTCGGCAAAAGTTCTTTCGAAATATCAGGACACGAACATGGCAACCCAGAACATCCGCATCCGGTTGAAGGCCTACGACCATCGCCTGATCGACAAATCGGCGAGCGAGATCGTGGAGACGGCGCGGCGTACCGGTGCGCAGGTACGCGGTCCGATTCCGCTGCCGACGAAGATCGAGCGCTACACGATCCTGGTGTCGCCGCACGTGGACAAGGACGCGCGCGACCAGTACGAGACCCGCACCCACAAGCGGGTGCTGGACATCGTCGATCCGAACGACAAGACGGTGGATGCGCTGATGAAGCTCGACCTCGCCGCCGGCGTGGACGTGCAGATCAAATTGGGGTGATGTAGGAGCGGCCCTTGGCCGCGACCCAACCCGGATCGCGCGCAGGCGCGCTCCTACAAAAGCAGGCAGAACGAGACATGAGTATCGGACTGGTTGGAAAAAAATGCGGCATGAGCCGGGTCTTCATGGAAGACGGTCGTTCGGTGCCGGTCACCGTGATCGAGGCGACGCCCAACCGCGTCACCCAGCTCAAGACCGCTGACAACGACGGCTACGTCGCGGTGCAGGTCACTGCGGGCGCCAAGCGCGCTTCGCTTCTGACCAAGCCCGCGAAGGGCCACTTCGCCAAGGCGAAAGTGGAGCCCGGTCGCGGCCTGTGGGAGTTTCGCGTGGACGACAAGGACGCCGACAAATACACCATCGGCGCCGAGATCCTGGTGTCCGAGGTATTCAAGGTCGGCCAGATCGTGGATGTCGCCGGCGTGTCCAAGGGCAAGGGCTTCCAGGGCACGATCAAGCGCCACCATTTCACGATGGGTGACGCGACGCACGGCAATTCGCTGTCGCATCGCGCGCCGGGCTCGATCGGCCAGCGCCAGACGCCGGGCCGCGTGTTCCCGGGCAAGAAGATGGCCGGGCACCTGGGCAACGTCAATCGTTCGGCGTTGAACCTCGAGGTGGTCAGCATCGATGCCGAGCGTCACCTGATCGCGGTGAAGGGCGCGGTCCCCGGCGCCACGGGTGGCGACGTGGTCGTGCGCCCGGCGGCCAAAGGTTGAGGAGAGCGACAGTGGAATTGAATGTCATTGGCGCGAATCCGGTCGAGGTGTCCGAAGCGATCTTCGGGGCCGCGTTCCGCCAGGATCTCGTGCACCAGGTGGTGGTGGCGTACCGCAATGCGGGTCGTGCCGGCACCAAGGCGCAGTTGAACCACGCCCGGATGTCGGGTACCACCAGGAAATTCAAGCGCCAGAAGGGCGGCGGCGCGCGCCATGGCGACTACCGCGCGCCGATCTTCGTGGGCGGCGCCCGCGCGTTTGCAGCGCAGCCGCGTGATTTCGCGCAGAAGGTCAACCGGAAGATGTATCGCGGCGCACTGTGCTCGATGCTGGCCGAGTTGAACCGCCAGGGGCGTCTCAAGGTGGTGCCGGAGTTCGTGCTGGACGCGCCGAAAACCAGGGAGCTCGTCGGCAAGCTCGGCGGGATCGAGGCCAATGGCCGCACCCTGATCGTGACGCAAGCCGTCGACGAGAAGCTGTACCTCGCCGCGCGCAACAACCCGGACATCATCGACGTCGTCGACGTCGACGGGATCAATCCGGTCGCGCTGGCCGCGGCCGACCACGTTGTCATCACGGTGGACGCGGTGAAGAAGGTCGAGGAGTGGCTGGCATGAGCGATGACCGGATTCTCACGGTGCTGCGCGCGCCGCACGTTTCGGAGAAGAGCACGCGGCTGTCCGAGCACAACCAGTACGTGTTCACGGTGGCCGCCGATGCCACCAAGGCCGACGTCAAGTCCGCGGTCGAGAAGATGTTCGACGTGAACGTCTTATCGGTCAACGTGGCCAACACCAAGGGCAAGCTGAAGCTGTTCCGGTTCCGCCCGGGGCGCAAGGCCAGCGTCCGCAAGGCGTACGTGCGCCTGGCCGAGGGCCAGTCGATCGACACCGCCGCGGGCCGGGCCTGAAGAGCAAGAGGTGCAATCCAGATGGCACTGATCAAACCCAAACCGACTTCGCCGGGCCGCCGCGGAATGGTACGCGTCGCGTCCGCCGGTCTGCACAAGGGCGAGCCGTACGCGCCGCTGACGGAAGCCCAGTCGCGGACCGGCGGCCGCAACCACTACGGGCGCATCACCGTGCGCCATCGCGGAGGCGGCCACAAGCAGCACTATCGCATCATCGACTTCAAGCGCGACAAGGAAGGCGTCGCCTGCCGGGTCGAGCGGATCGAGTACGATCCGAACCGTACCGCGCACATCGCGCTGCTGTGCTACGTCGATGGCGAGCGCCGGTACATCATCGCGCCCAAGGGCGTCGAGCCCGGCGCGCAACTGATGGCCGGCACCGATGCGCCGATCAAGGACGGCAACACGCTGCCCTTGCGCAACATGCCGATCGGTACCACCGTGCATTGCGTCGAGATGCGGCCTGGCAAGGGCGCGCAGCTCGCGCGCAGTGCAGGTTCCTCGGCACAGCTCGTGGCGCGCGCGTCGGGGTACGCGACGCTGCGGCTGCGTTCGGGCGAGATGCGCAGGGTGCCGGTCGAGTGCCGCGCCACCGTCGGCGAAGTCGGCAATTCCGAACACAGCCTGAAGAAGCTCGGCAAGGCGGGCGCCAAGCGCTGGCTGGGCATCCGGCCGACCGTGCGCGGCGTCGCCATGAACCCGGTCGACCATCCACTCGGCGGTGGCGAGGGCAAGAGTTCGGGCGGCCGCCACCCGGTGAGTCCGTGGGGGATGCCGACCAAGGGTTACAAGACCCGCAACAACAAGCGCACGCAGAAAATGATCGTGCGTCATCGCAGCAAGAAGTAAGGGTGCATCGACATGCCACGTTCGCTCAAGAAAGGCCCATTCATCGACCTGCACCTGCTGAAGAAGGTGGAGGCCGCGAACCAGACCAACAGCAAGCGTCCGATCAAGACCTGGTCGCGACGTTCGATGGTGCTGCCGGAAATGGTCGGCCTGACCATCGCGGTCCACAACGGGCGCCTGCACGTGCCGGTGCTGGTCAACGAGAACATGGTCGGGCACAAACTCGGCGAGTTCGCGGTGACGCGGACCTTCAAGGGCCACAGCGGCGACAAGAAGGCCGCGGCGCCGGCCGCTGCCGCCAGGAAGTAACGGGAACCGTCATGACTGATACTCAAGCCAAGGCCGTCCTGCGCAGCGCGCGCATCTCGGCGCAGAAGGCGCGGCTCGTCGCCGACCTGGTGCGCGGCATGCCCGTGGGCACGGCCAGCGCGGTGCTGGAACACACCAACAAGAAGGCTGCACACCTGGTGCGCAAGGTGCTGCTGTCGGCGGTCGCCAATGCCGAGAACAACGTCGGCGCCGACGTGGACGAGCTGAAGGTCTCGCGCATCTACGTCGACGAGGGTGCGGTCATGAAGCGCATGCACGCGCGGGCGAAGGGGCGCGGGGCGCGCATTCTGAAGCGGACGTCGCATATCACGGTCGAGGTAGGTTGATCATGGGTCACAAAGTCAATCCAATCGGGATCCGCCTCGGCATTTCCAAGGACTGGAACTCCAAGTGGTTCGCCGGCAAGCGCCAGTACGCCGAACACCTGGTTTCGGACCTGAAGGTCCGCGAGCTGCTGAAGCACAAGCTGTCACAGGCCGGCGTGTCGAAGATTTACATCAGCCGTCCGCAGAAGAACGCCGACATCACGATCTTCACCGCGCGTCCGGGCGTCGTGATCGGCAAGAAGGGCGAGGACATCGAGAAGCTGCGCCGCGAAGTTTCGAAGATCATGGGCGTCGATGCCCACATCAACGTCAGCGAGGTCAGGAAGCCGGAGCTCGACGCGCAGCTGGTGGCCGAATCGATCGCGCAGCAGCTCGAGCGTCGCATCATGTTCCGGCGCGCCATGAAGCGCGCGGTGCAGAACGCGATGCGCCTCGGCGCACTGGGCATCAAGGTCAACGTCGCCGGTCGCCTGAACGGCGCCGAGATCGCGCGGTCGGAGTGGTACCGCGAAGGGCGCGTGCCGCTGCACACGCTGCGCGCCGACATCGATTACGGCCTTGCCGAGGCACGCACCACGTATGGCGTCATCGGCGTCAAGGTGTGGGTCTACAAGGGCGAAATCTTCGACTTCGCGAGCGTGGGCCAGGCCAAGGACGACGAACGCAACGACAACGCGCCGCGCCGGCCACGGCCGGACCGGGACGACGACGGGCGCCGCGAGCGCGCCTCTCGGCGTGAGAGGGCGAGCAGAGAGTAAGTCGCGCCTTCGACGCGGTAAGTGAGTCAGCCGCACTGACTCTTTACAGGGCGCCCGGCACCCGACTGACAGCGAACGTAGTGAGCGACTGACAGGTAATGACATGCTTCAACCCAAGCGAACCAAATTCCGCAAGCAGTTCAAGGGCCGCAACCGGGGCCTCAGCCTGTCGGGCAATCTCGTCAGTTTCGGCGAGTATGGCCTGAAGGCGACGACCCGCGGCGCGGTCACCGCGCGCGAAATCGAGGCCGCGCGCCGCTGCATCACCCGTTACGTGAAGCGTGGCGGCAAATTGTGGATCCGCGTGTTCCCGGACAAGCCGATCACCAAGAAGCCGATCGAGGTCCGGATGGGCGCCGGCAAGGGCAACGTCGAATATTGGGTCGCGCCGATCCAGCCGGGCCGGATGCTGTACGAGATCGAGGGCGTCAGCGAAGCCGAGGCACGCGAGGCGTTCCGCCTCGCCGCCGCCAAGCTGTCCGTGCAAACCCAGTTCGCGACCAGGGCACTGCTGTGATGGATACCAACGAGATGCGCGAAAAATCCGCGCAGGAACTGATCGACCACATCGCCGATTTGCGCCGCGAGCAATTCAGCCTGCGGATGCAGAAGGCGCAGGGCCAGACCGCGCAGGCGCACCAGTTCGCCAGGGTGCGCCGCGAAATCGCGCGCGCCGCGACGATCCTGGGCGAGAAGCAGACTCACGGAGCCGCGTGATGAATGACAACAGCAAGACCTCGCGCACCCTCCAGGGTCGCGTGAGCAGCAGCAAGAGTTCCAGGACCGTGACGGTGGTCATCGATCGCCAGGAGCAGCATGGCCTGTACGGCAAGGTCCTGCGCCGTTCGACCAAGCTGCACGTGCACGACGAGGCGGGCGAGTGCCACGAGGGCGACATCGTGCGCATCGCCGAATGCCGCCCGCTGTCCCGGACCAAGCACCATCGCGTGGTCGAAGTCGTCACGCGCGCGGCCGAGTGAGGAGTCGACGAACATGATCCAGATGCAATCCACGCTGGCCGCGGCGGACAACAGCGGCGCACGCGAGCTGATGTGCATCAAGGTGCTGGGCGGCTCCAAGCGCCGCTACGCCAGCGTCGGCGACGTGATCAAGGTCAGCGTCCGCGACGCGCTGCCGCGCAGCAAGGTCAAGAAGGGCGAGGTCTACAACGCGGTCGTGGTGCGCACCGCCAAGGGCGTGCGTCGCCCGGACGGCTCGCTGATCCGTTTCGACGACAACGCCGCGGTACTGCTCGACAACAAGCTGGAGCCGATCGGCACGCGCATCTTCGGGCCGGTGACACGCGAGCTGCGCAGCGAGCGATTCATGAAGATCGTGTCGCTGGCGCCGGAGGTGCTGTAGGAGCGGGCCTTGCCCGCGACGCGGAGATCCGGATCGCGCGCAGGCGCGCTCCTACGATGAGCAGAGATTGACACATGAATCGAATCAGGAAAGGCGACACGGTGCTCGTGGTCGCCGGCAAAAACAAGGGCCAGCACGGCGAGGTGACGCGCGTCGTCGGCGACCGCGTGTACGTGCAGAACGTCAACATGGTTAAGCGCCACACCAAACCAAACCCGCAGCTCCAGCAGCCGGGCGGGATCATCGAGCGCGAGGCGCCGGTCCACATCTCCAACGTCATGCTGTACGACATCGCCACCGGCAAGGGCGAGCGCGTGGGCCGCAAGACGCTCGGCGACGGGCGCAAGGTGCGCGTGTTCCGGTCTACCGGCGAAGTCGTCGACGCATGACGCGGCCGCACTGGAACCATGACATGACTACCCGACTCGAAAAAATCTACCAGGACGAAGTGATGCCGGCGCTGATGAAGCGCTTCGGCTACCAGAACCGGATGCAGGTTCCGCACGTCAGCAAGATCACGCTCAACATGGGCGTGGGCGAAGCGGCGGCGAACAAGAAGGTGCTGGAGAACGCGACCGCCGACATGGCGAAGATCGCGGGCCAGAAGCCCATCGTCACCAAGGCGCACGTCTCGGTGGCCTCGTTCAAGATCCGCGATGGCTGGCCGATCGGCTGCAAGGTCACGCTGCGCCGCACCCGCATGTACGAGTTCCTCGATCGCCTGATCAACATCGCGCTGCCGCGCGTTCGCGACTTCCGCGGCGTGTCGGGGCGGGCTTTCGACGGCCGCGGCAACTACAACATGGGCATCAAGGAACAGATCATCTTCCCGGA
>JBOHYX010000132.1:0-6751 GCA_050738115.1 Rhodanobacteraceae bacterium | reverse complement strand
CCGGTCCCGGTCGGCGCATCCCCCGCATCCAGGCGCGCGCGCAGTTCGCTGCCGAGGGCGTGCGCCGCGGGCGTCAGCGCCTCGAGTACCTCGGCGGCCGTCTCGACCAGCCGCGCGCCATCACGGATCAGGCGGTGACAGCCCTTGGCCAGCGGGTTGTGGATCGAACCCGGAAGCGCAAACACTTCGCGACCCGCCTCCGCGGCCAGCCGCGCGGTGATCAACGAGCCGGACTGAAGGCCCGCCTCCACCACCAGCGTTCCCAGCGCGAGGCCGGCGATCAGCCGATTGCGGCGCGGGAAGTGCGCAGGTCTCGCCTCCATGCCAAGTGGAAATTCGCTGACGATAGCACCATGTTCGGCGATATTCTTTGCAAGCTCACGATGCTTGCGTGGATAAACCAGATCGGCGCCGGTGCCGATCACGGCCACCGTGGCGGCGCCGGCTGCCAAGGCCGCACCGTGCGCTGCACCATCGATGCCGTCGGCCATGCCACTGGTGATGGTCAAACCACCGAGGCCCAGCGTGCGCGCGAAGTCGCGCGCCGTCGCGAGCCCTTGCGCCGTGGCGCTGCGGGCGCCAACGATCGCAATCTGCGGTCCGAGCAGCAGCGCCGGGTCGCCCGCGACGAACAGCGCTGCGGGAGGCTGCGTGACGGCTTCGAGCTGGGGCGGGTAATCGGCCTCGGTATAGCGCAGCAGGCGATGCCCTGGCTGTGCAAGCCACGCGAGATCAGCGTCGAGCCGCGCGCGGTCGGGGCGTTCGATCCAGTCGACCGTAGCCTGGTCGAGGCTGGCGCGCGCGCGCAGGCCGCGGATGCCGGCGCATGCCGCCCATGCCGACCCCGCCTGCTCGATCAACGTGCGCATCCCCGCGCCGCCAAGCCCGGGCGCACGCAGAAGGGTCATCCAGCCGAGGCGTTCTTCATCGTCCATCGCGGCACAGTGTAGGTGCACCGGGCGCCACATCGACGCAGCCGACGCCGCATCGCGGTGTCGGTATTCCCCTCGGCGGACCGACAGGGCAGCTTTTGTGGGAAGTCAGGCCAAGGATGGCCGTTCTGGTGCGGTAGACAGCCAGGATCGGTACACGACGAAGCACTTCATGATGCGGCGATCAGGGACGATCGCACTGCTATGGCGCCTCGATGATGTCGTGAACCTTGACCGGCCGGATGCCGTCCATCACGAGTCCGTAGCTCACGCGATCGAACGTGCGGAACACCATCACGTGCCCCACGAACTCGTTCGGCAACTTGACCTTGGGCGAGAACATGCGGCGGTAGCTGTTGCCGATCACGTCGTCGGCGACCGTGTCGCCCGGCTGGTAGATCGCGAAGGTGGTGCCGTTGTCGACGCCATCGGCGCGGCCCACGTTCAGGGCCACCACGTCCATCGGCCCCTGCACCGAAATGCCGTCGTACCCGTTCGACAGCGCCAGGACGTACGCGTTGGGCGGCACCTGCCGCGGCGGGTGCGGGTAGTACGTGAAATCGTAGGGCGTGTCGTCGACCGGCAGCAGGCGATCGCCCGAATGGATCTCCCGGCTCGCGTTGGTGAGCAGCAGGGTCGCCGGATCCCCGTTCTTCAGCACCTGTGCCGTGCCGATCACCCGCACCTCGATGCCGAGTTCAGGACCATTGCCCCACTGGTTGTCGTTGCGGCTGTCCTCCTGCCACGGGCCCGGCACGATGTCGACGTTGTCGTCGACCAAGTGCGCGACGTCGACCGGCACCGGGCTCTGGTACCTCGATTCGCGGAACACGTGGGTCGGCCGCACCACCGCAAACCGCTGTCCGACGCGCGCCTGCGGGAGGTCACGCACGTACAGGTTCATGCCTTCGGTCGCGTACGACTGGTCGCCCTCGACCGCCACGACGTACGGCGACTGCTTCAAGTGCGCCGACGACATCACGCGAAAATCCTTGAGGAACGGTTCGATCGCCGACAGCGGCACCGTCGGGATGGGATTGGCCGCCACGGCGGCGCGTTGCGCCACGTGCAGGCGGTCGTTCACGTCCAGGTTCAGCACGTCACCGGGGTAAATCCGGTGCGGATCGTGGATTTGCTGGTTGACGTCCCAGATTTCCGGCCACAGCCACGGTTTCGTGAGGAAGCGCGCGGATATGCTCCACAGCGTGTCGCCCTTCCTGACCACGTAGGTATTGGGGTGGTCGGCACGCAACTGGGCACCGGCGGCGTAGGCAGCCACCGCGATCAGCAGACCCGCACCCAACGCGAGCAGTCGTTTAAACATGGCCGGCCATCCCCCGATCCCCTTGAGTTTCGCGCGAGTGTACCCGATTGCCCGGTTCCGGCAAGCGAAAATTTCACATTTGGTGACGCACTGTTCGAAATATGGATGTCTTGGCGGCACTGGTACGCTATCGACCCCCGTGAAATCGGCCTTTCGCGCCCCCATCTGGTTTCAAGTCCGAGCCCCCGCACCCCATGGCCAAACTCGACATCATCGAATTTCCGGATCCGCGCCTGCGCCTCAACGCGCACACCGTCTCGACGTTCGACGGCGATTTGGCGCGGTTGGCCGACGACATGCTGGAAGCCATGTATGCGGCGCCGGGCATTGGCTTGGCCGCGACCCAGGTCAACCACTTGAAACGGCTACTGGTCACGGACGTATCGGAAAACCACGATGCGCCACTGGTGCTGGTGAATCCACAGTTGCTGGATTCGCGCGGCACCGAGGTCTGCCAAGAGGGTTGCCTGTCATTTCCCGGCATTTTCGCGGACGTCCAGCGCAAGGAATGGGTCCGCGTGAAGGCGCAGGACGTCACCGGCAAAGTCTTCGAAATGGAGGCCGATGGTCTGCTCGCCGTGTGCATCCAGCACGAGATGGATCATCTCATCGGCAAGGTCTTCGTCGATTACCTGTCGCCCCTGAAACGCTCGTTGCTGTTGCGAAAGCTTGACAAACAGCGGCGCCACGCCGGGTAACGCACGCGTGCCTGCCGGGCGCCTGCGGCTGGTGTTCGCCGGCACGCCGGATTTCGCGCTGGCCGGCCTGAATGCCTGCCTCGGGGCCGACGCCGACGTCGTTGCGGTGTACACCCAGCCCGACCGACCGACCGGCCGCGGTCGTCATCCTGCCGCAAGTCCCGTCAAGCAGGCCGCGCGCGCCGCGGGGATTTCCGTCGAACAGCCGGAATCGCTGAAAACGGCCGAGGCACAGGCGGGCCTGCGCGCGTACGCGCCCGACCTTTTGGTCGTGATCGCCTACGGCCTGATCCTGCCACGCGCGGTGCTTGCGATTCCCCGCCTCGGCTGCTGGAACGTCCACGCCTCGCTGCTGCCGCGCTGGCGCGGCGCGGCGCCCGTCCAGCGCGCGATCCTCGCGGGCGACGCCGAAACCGGCGTGTGCCTGATGCAGATGGAGCCTGGACTCGATACCGGCCCGGTGCTGCTGCGCGAAATAACGCCAATCCACCCTGACGACACCGGCGGTTCGCTGCACGATCGGCTTGCCGAGATCGGCGCGCGCGTACTGGGTGAGGGACTGCGACGCGTTGCCGCGGGCGAGCTTCTGGCCGCCACGCCGCAAGCGGGATCCGGGGCAACCTACGCGCACAAGCTGGAGAAGGCCGAGGCGCGTCTCGACTTCATGCGGCCCGCCGCGGAGCTCGCTCGCAAGGTGCGCGCGTTCGATCCCTGGCCCGTCGCCGAGGCGGAGCTGGCGGGAGAACGGGTGAGGGTGTGGCAAGCCGAAACGCGGGACCCGGGACCCGGGACTCGGGGCTCGGGATCGCCTGGCGCCATCATGGACGCGTCGAAGCACGGGATCGACGTCGCGTGTGCTGATGGTGTGTTGCGGATCCTGAAATTGCAGCGCGCCGGCGGGCGGCGGGTGTCGGCGGCCGATTACCTCAACGCCCATCCCGCGTTGCGCATTCCATGATCGATACGCGCGCGCTGGCGGCCGAGGTGCTGGCGGACGTCGCCGTGCACGGCGCGTCGCTGCGCGAGCGCCTGCGGCCGGCGCAGGCGCGCCTCGCCGATCCGCGCGACTGTGCCCTCTTGACGGCACTTTGCAATGAAGGTGCGCGCTGGTGGCTGCGTTTCGATCCGGCGCTCGAGGAGATGCTCGAGCGACCACTGCGCAAGCGCGAACCCGCGCTGCACGCGTTGCTGGTGCTGGGCTTGGTGCAACTCGAAACCCTCAAGGTGCCGCCGCACGCCGCGGTCGCGGCCACGGTGGAAGCGACCCGGGTGCTCGGCCGCGGCGGCTTCGCCGGGCTCGCGAATGCGGTGCTGCGACGCTGGCTGCGCGAACGCGCCACGCGCGCCGTACGGCTCGATTCCAACGCCGAAACGCGCACGGCCCATCCGCACTGGCTGGTCGCCGCGCTCGCGCGCGACTGGCCGGACGTCGCCGATGCGGTACTGAACGCCAACAATTCGGCAGTGCCGCCCATGCTGCGGGTGAATGCCCGGCGCGCGACGCGCGAATCGGTGGTCGCCGCCCTGGTCGAGGCAGGCGTCGCCGCGACCGCGCACGCTTCGCTGCCCGACGCGCTCGCACTCGCCGCGCATGCCGACGTCGCGCACCTGCCCGGCTTCGCGCGGGGCGATTTTTCCGTCCAGGACGGCGCGGCGCAATGCGCGGCCGACCTCATGGATCTCCGCGACGGCCAGCGCGTGCTGGATGCGTGCGCGGCACCGGGCGGCAAGACCTGCCACATGCTCGAGCGCGCCAACGCCGAAGTGCTGGCGCTGGATCGCGAATGCGCGCGCGCCGCGTCCATCGAGGCAAACCTGCGCCGACTCGGGCTGCATGGCGAAGTCCGCGTCGGTGATGCCGGCACGCCGGATACATGGTGGGACGGCAAGCCGTTCGACCGGATCCTGCTCGACGCGCCGTGCTCGGCCACCGGCGTGATCCGCCGGCATCCCGACATCAAGCTGCACCGGCGCGCCGGCGACATCGCGCCGCTCGTGCGCGAACAGCAGCGGCTGCTCGCGGCGCTGTGGTCGTTGCTCGCGCCGGGCGGACGGCTCGTGTACGCGACGTGCTCGGTGCTGCGTGAGGAAAACGAAGGCGTCGTCACGCCGTTCTCGGCGATGCATCCCGACGCGTTGCCACGGAACTTCGAACTCCCTGCGGGTCGGTCCACCGGCGCGGGCCGACAGATCCTGCCGGGGGAAGGCGGCCTCGACGGCATGTACTATGCGGTGCTCAGGAAAAACGCCTAGTCCGTGGTAGGAGCGCGCCTGCGCGCGACCATTGGGCGACCCCGCCACCGGCCGCGACAGCGGTCGCCGGCGAGGCCGGCTCCTACATCGTCATATGGAGCGCATCACAGCCACATGGGTCACTCTCCGATCCAACGTCCGCTGTTGCGCGACGAACGCGTGCAGCTCGCGCTGCTGTTCGCGTTCGCGCTGCTGCTGCTTGGCCTCGGGATCGGGTTGCGCGATCCGTGGCCCTCCGATGAACCGCGCTTCGCGCTGGTCGCGCGCGAGATGCTGACGAGTGGCGAATGGCTGTTTCCGCACCGCGGCATCGAACTGTATTCCGACAAACCGCCCGTGTTCATGTGGCTCGAGGCCTGTGCGTACGTCGTCACCGGCGGCTGGCGCGGCTGGTTCCTGCTGCCTTCGCTGCTGGCGGGCCTCGGCAACATCGCGCTGGTCTACGACCTGGTGCGCCGGCAGTGGAACCACCGGGTAGCACTGCTGGCTGCGGTGGCGGTGCTGGTGAGCGTCGATTTCACCTACCAGATGCGTGCGGCGCAGATCGACGCCGTCGAGGTGTTCTGGATCACGCTGGCGGTCTGCGGCCTGCTGCGCCACCTGCTGCTCGGGCCGGCCTGGCGCTGGTACGCTGTCGGTTGTTTCGCGGCCGGGCTCGGCGTCATCACCAAGGGCGTCGGGGTGCTCGCGCTGCTGCTGTTCCTGCCGTTCTGGTTCGCACGCTGGTGCGGCTGGACGCACGCGTTGTCAACGCAGCACCGCGACGCGCGTTGGTGGCTGGTGGTGCTGTTCCTGGTCCCGATCCTCGGCTGGGCGCTGCCCATGCTGTGGTCCGCACTGCACGTGCATGCCGGCAACCCCGCGTACGCGCGCTACGCCCACGACATCCTGCTCGGACAGACGGTGACGCGTTACGCCGAACCGGTGCACCACTTCCATCCGTGGTGGTTCTACGTGCCAGTGATCGTATTCGAATGGTTGCCGCTGTCGCTGGCCATTTACTGGGCCGTTCCCGGCTGGACGCGACATTTTCGCGAACGCGACGCACGCGTCCTGCTGCCGCTCGCGTGGGTCGTGCTGGTGGTGATCTTCTTTTCCGCGAGCGGCGGCAAGCGCGACGTCTACATCCTGCCGGCGCTGCCAGCGCTCGCGCTGGCACTGGCGCCGCTGCTGCCGGAGATCGTGCAGCGCGCCGCGTTCCGCGGAGCGCTGTGGGGGCTGACGCTGCTGCTGGCGCTGGTGTTCCTCAGCGCCGGCATCGGCATGCAAGCGGGGCACCTGCGCAAGCTCGACGCACTCGCCGCATCGGTGGTGAGCGGCTCGACCACGCCGCTGGTCGCCATGATCCTCGGCATCGGCATTGCAGGCGTCGTGATCGCGCTGATCGCGCGTCCGCGCCATGCGCCGTGGGGCTGGTGCGCATTCGCGCTGGCCGCGTGGGGCACGTGGGGGGTCGTCGGGTACCCCCTCCTCAACAGCTACGCTTCCGCACGCACGGTGATGGCACGCACGGCGAAGCGGGTTCCGCCCGGCGACCCGATTGC
>JBOHYX010000131.1:0-6764 GCA_050738115.1 Rhodanobacteraceae bacterium | reverse complement strand
ATCGCGCGCGGCGTGCTGCCTGATTTTCGGCGGCGTGCTGGAACGGCTGCCGTCGCTGCGCGTCGCCTTCGCGCACGGTGGCGGCGCCTTTCCGTTCACGATCGGTCGCATCGAACATGGCTTCCGGATGCGGCCCGACCTCGTCGCCACCGACAATGCCCGCGCGCCGCGCGAGTATTTCAAGCGCCTGTTCTTCGATTCGTGCGTGCACGACCCGCAAGGGCTCCGTTATCTTCTCGACGTCGTCGGCGGAGATCGCGTGATGCTCGGTACCGACTATCCGTTCCCGCTCGGCGAGCAGCAGCCGGGCAGCGGCATCGACCAGCTCGATCTGCCGCCACACCAGCGCGAAAGGCTGTTCCATGGCGCGGCGCTGGAGTGGCTCGGATTGCCCAGGCAACGCTTCCTCGACCCCGCGGAGACCGCATGAACCGACACATCCGGGTGACCACGATCCTGCTGCTCGGCGCACTGGCGACGGCGCCCGCCGCGCTCGCGGCCGACTACTCGCTGGCCGGCGGCGCCGTGAAGTTCTCGGCGCCGGACGCATGGCCGATGCTGATCGAAAAGCTGGACGGCCCGCGCCAGTTCGTCGCGTTGCAGGTGAAGGATCCCGGCGACGCCCATGCGCTGGCGCGGATCACGGTCACCACCGAAAAGGTGGAGGGCGTCGCCGGTTTCCAGAAGTTCCTCAACGACGGCGCCGCACGCGCGCGCAAGCTCCCCGGATACGTCGCCGAAACCCGCCCGGGAAGCAGCTCCGCCCTGCGCTACACGGCCACCGAAAACCGCGAGCAGAACGCCTACACGGAGGTGTACGCGTACCGCGCCAACCTCGCGATCCAGGTGCGTTGCATCCGGCCCACCGCGGCGGCGGGCGACTGGCGCGCGACGTTCGACGCCGGATGCAAATCGGTTGTGACGGCGGTCGAAAAGTGATGAGGTTGTAGAGTGAAAGGGGAAAAGGCCACGAGCTGACTTCCGGGTTCTCGCGCCGATAGAGCCCGTGCGAGCCGCGGAATAACCACCCTCTTCTATCGTCGTTCCGGGTTCGCCCTGCGGCTTCATCGCAGGGCGAACCCGGAATCCAGCTTTCTGTCGAATTGGTGGAATTCGATGACGGCCGAGAAACATCGATGATCGACACCGATGACTTCCGCGCCGACGCCGAATGGGCGCGCGCGCAGGACGACGCCGATCCGCTCCGCGGTTTGCGCGCCGAATTCCTGATTCCGCGCCACGCCGAAGGCGAGCAAACATATCTCGTCGGCAATTCGCTGGGCCTGCAGCCGCGCGGCGTCAGGCAGGCGCTGCTGGACGAACTGGACGACTGGGCGCGGCTCGGCGTGGAGGGGCACCTGCACGCGCGGCATCCGTGGCTGCCGTACCACCGCGAAGTCCGCGACGATCTCGCCGCGGTGGTCGGCGCCGAGCCCGGCGAAGTCGTCGCGATGAACTCGCTTACCGCGAACCTGCATCTCTTGATGGTGAGCTTCTACCGTCCGACCCGGGAACGCCGCGCCATCCTGATCGAGCGCGGTGCGTTTCCTTCTGATCGCGACCTCGCCGCCTCGCAAATCCGGTTCCACGGTTACGACCCCGCCGAGGCGCTGATCGAACTCGATGCCGACGAACCCGGCGGCACAATTTCGGCGGCCGCGATCGAACGCGCCCTGAGCGAACGCGGCGAGCGCATCGCACTGGTGCTGATGCCGGGCGTGCAATACCTCACCGGACAGGCGTTCGATCTCGCGGCGATCACGAAACTCGCGCACGCGCACGGCTGCGCGGTGGGCTTCGACTGCGCGCACGCCGCCGGCAACATCGATCTTGCCCTGCACGACAGCGGCTGCGACTTCGCCGCGTGGTGCTCCTACAAGTACCTGAACTGCGGCCCGGGCGCGGTTGCCGGCGCGTTCGTGCACGCGCGCCACGCGCGCACGAACCTTCCACGCTTCGAAGGCTGGTGGGGCCGCAACGAAGCCACGCGTTTCCAGATGCGTCCCGAATTCGATTCCGCACCCGGCGCGGAAGGCTGGCAGTTATCCAACCCGCCGATCCTGGCGCTGGCACCGCTGCGCGTGTCGCTGGAACTGTTCCACCGCGCCGGCATGCGGCGCTTGCGCGAAAAATCACGGCGCCTGACCGCGTATCTCGCCTGGCTGATCGACACGCAACTCGGCGACGTGCTGGAAGTCCTCACGCCGCGCGAACCCGACCGCCGGGGCGCGCAGCTTTCGATACGCGTGCGCGCCGGGCGCGACGCCGGCAAGTCACTCTTCGAGTACCTGGTCGCGCGCGGCGTGCTGGGCGACTGGCGCGAACCCGACGTGATGCGCATCGCACCGACGCCGCTCTACAACACGTTTTCCGACTGCCTGCGGTATACCGAAGCGCTGCGGGGTTGGCGCCTGTCGGGATAACTGCATGACCGCATGATCCATGCTACGATGCATGCATGAAAACGATTACGCTCACCGATCAGGCCTACGAACGCATCGCGGCGCTCAAGACGTCGCCGAAGGACTCCTTCAGCAAGGTCATTTTGCGTGCCGTGCCGAAGCGCGGTACCGGCGCGCAGATGCTCGATGGCATCAGGAAACTCCCGCCGCTCACGTCCGCTCAGGCCAAGGCGATGGATGCGGCCCTCGCCGACCAGCGCAACCCTAACCGTTGGCGCGATCCGTGGGACGCAGCCTGACGTGGATTACTTGCTGGACACCAACTTCCTGATTGGACTTTGGCGCCAGCCGCAACAGGGCCCCGAAGTCAGCTTCCTGCAGGCACATGCGGACAGCGTGTACACGCTGCCATGGATCGCAAAAGGCGAATTCCTGGCCGGTGCGGTTATGGCTGGACACGACGCGACGCGTGTTCGTCAATTCCTTTCACCATACCCGCTGACACTCCCGGACGATGCCACGCTGGACGTCTACGCGCGCATCTACGCAACCCTGCGCAAGGCACGCACGACGGTCGGAATCAACGACCTGTGGATCGCCTCCAGCGCGATCGAACACGAACTCCCGTTGCTGACGCGTAACGTGAAGGAGCTGTCCCGCGTGGCGGAACTCAAGGTGATCGATTACGCGGCGGCCTGAACGAGTCCATGGGGAAGTACGACCACCTCGAACGCGACGCGCTGGTCCGGCTGCTGGAGCGGCGCGACGCCGAACGCCAGCTTGGGCTGGTGTGGGAGCGCGACGAACTGGACCCGGAAGCCGCCGAGAACGGAGACTTCATCGCGCTGGAGCAGGATGCGCGCTTGAGCCACGGCGACGCGCCCTGGCAAAACCTCATCATCGAAGGCGACAACTACGACGCGTTGCGCGCGCTGCGCATGAGCCACGCCGGCCGCATCCGCTGCATCTACATCGATCCGCCCTACAACACCGGCAACCGCGACTTCGTCTACAACGACCGCTTCGTCGACAAGACCCACCGCTTCGGCCATTCGCTGTGGCTGGAATTCATGCACAAGCGCCTGGTGCTGGCGCGCGAGCTCTTGGCCAACGACGGCGTGATCTTCGTGTCGATCGACGACAACGAGCTGTTCCGGCTCGGGATGCTGATGGATCGGGTGTTTGGAGAGAATAACTTCGTTACGCAATTCATCTGGCGCAAGGTCGACAGCCCCAACGACAACAAGGTTGCCGTAAGCCCCGACCACGAATACGTGATGTGCTTTGCGCGCGATGTCGACGCATTGCACCTCGCGCCCAAGGTGGCCCCCGAGATCGTCGAAGCCTACGGCCAGGTCGCCGACGATGGCCACCGCTACCGCGACCGCCTGCTCAAGAAAAACGGCCGGAATAGTTTGCGACATGACCGCCCCACGATGTTTTTCCCGATCACCGGGCCCGACGGCGTTCCGGTCCTGCCAATTCACGACAACGGCCAGGAAGCGCGCTGGGCGAAAGGCCAATCAGCGGTCGCCGCGCACATTGCCGATGGCACGCTGGTATGGAAGCAGCGAGAAAAACAGGGTCGAACGGTGTGGGAACCCTATACGCGGGAATTTGCGCCTGATGCGCCCACGCGCCCGTGGCCATCCATATGGGCCGACCTCACCACCATGCGTCAGGCAAAAGCGTTCCTGCGCGATGTGTTCCAAAGAACGGACCTATTCAATACACCCAAGCCAGTCGAACTGATCGAGCGCATTTTGCGTGTCGTTGGCGATGAAAATGCGCTGATCCTCGACTTCTTCGCCGGCTCCGGCACCACCGCCCACGCCGTCGCCAAATTGAACTCCGAAGATGGCGGCAACCGCCGTTTCATCCTGGTATCGAGCACGGAGGCCACCGAGGACGAGCCTGACAAGAACCTGTGCCGCGACGTCTGCGCCGAGCGCGTGCGCCGGGTGCTGGGCGGCTACGTCCACGCAAAAGGCGAACGGATCCCGGGGCTGGGCGGCGGCTTCGCCTACCTGCGCACACGCCGGATCGCGCCATATCGATTGTCCACCTGCATCGCCCACGATGAAGTCTGGCGCGCGCTGCAACTGATCGACGACCGGCCGCTGACGCGCTGGGAAAACCACGGCTTCCAGCACGACGGCGCCCTTGCCTACCGCGCCGACTTCCGCGCGGCCAGCCTCGACGCGCTGCGCCGCTGGCTGGGCAGTTCCGGCGGCGCCGGCCGCACCCTGTATGCGTGGACACCGGCGCGCGTCGCCGCGCTCGCGCCGGAGGCGGACATCGCACCGATCCCCGATTTCCTGCGCGCGAGGTTCGGGCGGTGACGCTTCATATTGCCTTTGTAGGAGCCGGCCTCGCCGGCGACCGCGGTTCGGATGTGCGTCATCGTTTCGGTCGTGCGCACGCGCGCTCCTACAAGGGCGTTGTGGGTCCCACGCGGAATTGGGTTGCGTGTGGCGCCCCGGTCGCGCGCGAGGCGCGCTCCTACAAAGATGCTTGGGGACCCCGCACATTTGTAGGAGCCGGCCGGCGCGCTCCTACAGGAGAGCGGTGACCGAGATGCCCATCGTCCTGAAGGATTTCCAGCGGCAGGTGTGCGGCGGCATCCTCGCGCACTTCGCCAGCGTGCGCGCGCTGTATGCCGATGCGGACCACGCGGAAGCGCAGGCCCGCGCCACCCTGCGCGCGCAGGCGCCGAACGTCGACGTCTTCGATCTCGAAGCCGACCGGCGGCTGGACGCGGTGCGGGGCGGCGGCGTGTTCGCCTGCACGTGGGGCTCGGTCGCCGCCGCCAATGCCCAGGCGCGGCGCGCGCGCACGCGCAGCGACTCCGGAGCGGCCCTGGACGACCTGATCGTGCAGGCCCGGGAAGCAGGGCTGCGCATCGGCGCGGTGGTGGACGAGGCCCACCACGGTTTCCACCGGGCGCGCCAGGCTCGCGCGCTGTTTTCCGAAGTCCTCGCGCCCGATTACGCATTGATGATGACCGCCACACCGCGCGACCGCGACGTCGACGCGTTTGCCGCGGACACCGGCTATCGCGTCGGCAGGCCCGGCGACTGGGCTTCGGTGAGTCGCCACGACGCGGTGGCAGCCGGCCTGCTGAAGCGCGGCGTGCGCACGGTGCGTTTCATCGCGAAGGACGACGACGCGCGGCAACTGGTGGACTTCGAGCAGCTCGCGTTGCGCGAATGCGCCGAGGCGCACCGCCGCATCAAGGACCTGCTGGCCGCGGCCGGCGTCGCGCTGACACCCCTGATGCTGGTGCAGGTGCCCGACGGCAGGGCCGCGCAACTCAAGGCCGCCGAATACCTGACCGGGACGCTCGGTTTCCCCGCGGCAGCGGTGCGGGTGCACACCGCCGACGAACCCGATCCCGACCTGATCGCGCTCGCGAACGACCCCTCGGTCGAGGTGCTGATCTTCAAGATGACGGTCGCGCTGGGCTTCGATGCGCCACGCGCGTTCACGCTCGCCGCCCTGCGCGGCGCGCGCGACGCGGATTTCGGGGTGCAGGTGATCGGCCGGATCGTGCGCGTGCACGCGTTGCTGCAGGGCCGCGCTGGATTGCCGGAAGCCCTGGACCAGGGCTACGTATTCCTGGCCAATGCGGAATCGCAGGAAGGCCTGATGGACGCAGGCGCGCAGATCAACGCACTGACCACGCAGGTGCCGGAACTCGGTACCCAATCGGTGTTCACGGTGAGCGGTGCGCACGCGGGCGTGCAACTCGTGGCGACCGGCGCGCCGCTGGCGTTGCTGCTGGACGTGGACGGCGAGCCACGCGTCGAGCCGGTCACGGGCGCATCCACGCCGATACCCGACGCCGATGCCACGCAATGCGAATCACGCCTTCGGCACTTGCAGCCCGCCGCGGAGTCGCTGTTCGGCGCGCTGGTTCCAGCCGAACCGTCACGGCCGGCGGCGCTGGCGCCCGGGTCCACGGCGCAGTTGTTGCTCGGCAGCCGGGCGCCGGCCTTCGTGCACCGGCTGCGCCTGCTCGATCGTTTCGCGCACGCGATCGAAGCATCCGGCGCGCCGGTCCCCACCGCCGATGAAATGGAAGAGCAACTGGATCTGGTGCTGGTGCGCAATCCGCGCCTGCTGCGGGATGCGCGAAAGCGCGTGCGCCACACGGAATTGCGCATCATCACCGTGAACCTGCCGCAGGAGTTCAGCTCCGACCTGCCGCTGGACCGTGCGCAACGGAACGCCTACGGCGTGTTCACGCCCGATCTCAACCCGGACGAACGACGTATGGCGGACGTCCTCGATGGCCACGCGCTGGTGCGCTGGTGGCATCGCAATCCGAGCCGCAAGCCCGGTGTGTCCGTGGCCCTGTAC
>JBOHYX010000130.1:0-6797 GCA_050738115.1 Rhodanobacteraceae bacterium | reverse complement strand
TTCACGGGCTGCGCGGCGCGCGGCGACGGGATGAATGTCCATGCGGGCTTGCGACCGGATGCGCTCGTGTTCGGCCAAGGCATCGGCGATCGATGTTTGCGGGAACGTGCCGAGTGACAGCGTGGTGTTGATGCCGTTGCGGCGCACGTTCATCCGCCACCACTTTGAGCCGTTCGGGTTCACGATCAGGTAAACGCCTTGCCCATAGATGGCATAGCGTTTGGCGCGCGGTGCGGCGGCCAACAGCGCGGCTTCGTCCAACTTCGCGACGGTACGCCTGCCTGCCATGATCGCGGTCCCGAAAATAGTACCGACACCGTTGGCGGTACTCACGGGAAGAATTATGCGCCTTGCGGGAAGTGCAGGCAACAAAAAACCGCGTCACTGCGCGGTTTCAAGGGTGTTGCGGGAAGTTGTTAGAAGTCCAATTGGTGGAGCTGAGGGGGATCGAACCCCTGACCTTCGCATTGCGAACGCGACGCTCTCCCAGCTGAGCTACAGCCCCACGTTGGGTTGTTCCGCGGCGCTCGCCAGTCGGCGGGGAAACCGCGATGCCGACGCATTGCGCACCGGCGAGCCGCGTATGTTAGCCGGTACGCGGCTGCGCGCCAAGCACAGTCAGGCGGGCAGCAGGCTGTACAGTTTGGCCTCCAGGAGTGCCGCGCGCCACCCCTGCAGGTTTTCCGGCCACACCCGGGTGACCACGAACTGCTCGACGAGGCGGCGCGGGCACAGCAGGCCGGACGGCAGATCGAGTTCCACCGCCAACGCCTTGACCACGGCGCGCATCGCGTCGGTTGCGCGCCGGGCCGCGCCCCGCGGGGCGGCAGGGATGGGCGCCAGCACCGCAAGTTCCTCCGGCGTCGCGACCGCGTTCAGCAGCGGGAACAGTTCGGCGCGTTGCGGCCTGCGCAATGCGCGCTGGCCCTTCACGCGCTCGAACAGCGCCTGCGGACTCGCCGGCGGTTCCTGCGACAACGCCAGCGCGTGCGCGTCGTCGAGCAGCCACGGCCGCGGCCGGTCGAGCGCGCGCGCGGTCGCATCGCGCCACAGCAGCACGCGCTTGAGTCGCGCCTGCGGTTCCGGCGGCCATCTGGCCGCCGTGGGAAACCCGCACTGCGGCTGTGGGTCGGCGACCGGGTGCTGGCGCCGGGCGAGTCGCGCGCAGTCCTCGGCGTGCCACGCCCTGCGTCCGCGCTTTTCCAGCTCCGTCGACAAGCGTGCGCGCAGTGCCGCCAGGTGGGCGACGTCCTGGCCCGCGTATTCGAGCTGGCTTGCGGTCAGGGGGCGATGCAGCCAGTCCGATCGCGTCTCGTCCTTGGGAATCGCGATGCCCAGCATGGTCTCCACCAACTTCTGGTAGCTGAGGCCGGCACCCATGCCGCACATCGCGGCCGCGATCTGGGTGTCGAACAACTGGAGCGGCGTGTCGCCGAGCAGCGGTGCCAGCGCTTCCACGTCCTCGCTGGCGCTGTGCATCACGCACACGCGCCTGTCCACCATCCCGCGCAGATCGATGCCCGCGTCGTAGGCAAGCGGATCCAGCAGCCAGCACGCATCGCCATGCGCCACCTGCACCAGCGCCAGTTTGGGGTGGAACGTGTTGCGGCGCATGAACTCGGTATCGAGCCCGATCGGCGCCCGGTCGGCGGGCGCCGTCAGCGCGTCAGCGTGATCGATCCAGGCGGGTTTCATGACCCGCGGGCCGCCGTCGATTGATGTTCCATTGCGAAGCGGTTTGCTATGGTGGACCCCGCACGATAACAGCCGCCCGTCGCGCCCGCATGCCGAAACCGCAAACCCTTACCCGCCAGCACGCGATCGGTGGCACGGTCGGGGTGCTGCTGCTGGTGTTTGCACTGGTGTACCGGTTTTTCCCGGAGGCGATCAAGGTCGAGCCGGCGCTGTTGAAATCGCACACGGCGGCGGTGGCGAGTGCGCCGGTGCAGACCGTCACGGTGCCGCGCAAGCTGACATCGGCGGAATCCGAATTGACGGCGGGCCCCCCGATCTCGCTGGCGCCGGCGACCGTGATCGCCGCACGCGCGCAGGAGGGCTCCTTTGACGCGGACGCGGGCAAAGGCAAGGTCGGCGAACTGCTCGTTGACGCCGGCAAGGCCGCGCGTGCGGGCAATCTCATCGGGCCTGGCGGCGATACCGCCGCGGCGATGGTGCTGGAGGCGGTACACGAGGCGCCGGACGATCCGCGCGTGCAGGCGGCCGTGTCGCTGCTGCACGCGCGGCTTGTCGCCAACGCGCAGCAGTCGCTCGCGACCGGCGATCCCGGTGTGGCCCGCGCCAGCCTCGATGCGCTGAAGGCGCTGCCGGGCTCGCACGACGACCTCGCCTCGCTGACTGCGCGGGTGGACGTTGCAAGCAAGGTGCAGCCGCTGCTCGAAGAGGCCAGCGAGTTGATCCAGAAGGGCAAGCTCGAGGGCACGGGCCCTGATACCGCGCTCGCGGTGTACCGAAAAGTGCTGGCGCTCGATCCGGAGAACGCGGTCGCGCGCCAGGGCCTGCAGCGCGTGCAGCGGGCGGCGCTGGACCGCGCACTCGGCGCCGCGGCGCAAAACGACGATGCGAAAGCCGACGCGGCGCTGGCCGACGCGGCGGTGATCCTGCCCTCGGCGGCGGCCCTGGCCGATACCCGCACGCGCATCGCCGCGATCCGCGCCGGCCGCGCCGACAACCTGATGGCGCAGGCGGAGTCGGCCTTCGATGCCGGCAACTTCATCCTCGCGCAATCGCTGGCCGGGCAGGCGGGTGCGCTCGGTGCTTCAACCAGCGCGTTCGTCGGCAAGGTGCAGAACGCGCGCGAGTATTCGAGCTTCCATCCCGGGCAGGTGTTCGCCGACCAGTTCCTCGACATCATCGGGAGTGGTCCCGCGATGGTGGTGATTCCACGCGGCAGCTTCCTGATGGGCGCCGCGCAGCATGGCCGCGAGCTGAGCGCGGAGCAACCGCAGCATGAAGTCACCTTTGCGCGCGGTTTTGCGATGGCGCGTGCCGAGGTCACCGTCGCGGAATTCGGTACGTTCGTGAAGACGTCTGGTTACGTTCCGGACGCGGACCGGCTGGGTGGCGCGCTGGTGTACGACGAGACCAACGGCCGGATGCAGATGCGCGCCGGCGTCGATTGGCGGGACGATTATGCCGGCCATCCCGCCAAGGGCGACGATCCCGTCGTCAACATTTCCTGGAACGACGCCCGCGCCTACGCTGCATGGCTGGCCCAGCACACCGGCAAGCCCTATCGCCTGCCCACCGAGGCCGAGTACGAATATGCCGAGCGCGGCGGCACCGCCACGCTGTACTGGTGGGGTGATGGCACGCCCAGGGAAAAGGTCGAAAACCTGACGGGGAGCGGCGACCGCTCGCCCACGGGCCGCCGCTGGGACAACTATTTCCAGGGCTACAGCGATGGCTACTGGGGACCGGCGCCGGTGATGACCTTCATGCCCAATCCATTCGGGCTGTACGACATCGACGGCAACGTGTCCGAGTGGGTCGAGGACTGCTGGCACGACAATTACGTGCGCGCGCCCACCAATGGCAGCGCCTGGGTCAATCCGGGTTGTGCGGAGCGCGTGGTCCGGGGCGGCTCGTGGGGCAGTGCGCCGGATCAGGATCGGTCGTCGTTCCGGATGGGCGCGGCCACCGACTCGCGCAGCGGGCGCGTGGGGTTTCGCGTGGCACGGAATTTGTGAGGGGAGCCGGGATTGGGGATTCGGGATTCGGGATAAGCATGGACACGGATTGACGCGGATGCACGCGGATCAACGCTGACCCCATCCGCGGCTATCAGCGTGGATCCGCGTCAGGAAATCGATTCCGCGGGTTCGGCACACAGGTCCATCGCACCTCAGGCGCATTCAGCAAGCGCATGGCGCAGCGCGGGCAGGTAGCCCGCACCGAACAGGTTAACGTGGTTCAAAAGGTGATAGAGGTTGTACAACGGCGCGCGTTCACGCCAGTCGCCGCGCAGCGACGCGCCTTCGGCGTAGGCATCGAAGAACGCAGACGGCGGTGAGCCGAACAGTGTGAGCATCGCAAGCTCGGCCTCGGCCCAGCCGTAGTGCGCGGCAGCCGCATCGATCAGCGCGGGCGCGCCGTTACCGCACACGTGCAGGTTGCCCGTCCACAGATCCCCGTGCAGCAGCACCGGCGGCATTTCCGGTACGCGTTCGCGCAGGCGGGCGCACAGGCGTTCGACCGCCGCGACGTCACTCTCGTCGATGTGGTGGTGGTCACGCGCCCGGTGCACCTGCGGCAGCAGCCGACACTCGGCGAAAAACCGCCAGCCATCCGGATCAGGTGTGTTGGCTTGCGGCGAGTCGCCGCAGAATCCGTCGTGATCCAATCCGAAGTGCGCGCCGGCGGTGGTGTGCTGCCGCGCGAGACCTGCGCCGGCCTGCCGCCAGTAACGCGCTGATGGCGCGCCATCGCCCAGATCCTCCAGCACGATGCGGCGTTCGTCCACAGCCCATACTTCGGGCACGCGCAGCCCATGCGCGCCGCGAAGTGCCGCGAGGCCGCGCGCTTCAGCCGCAAGGAACCCGTCGGCCGCGTCGTCGCGGCACTTCACCACGGCGCGCCGTCCGTCCGGGAGCTGGATTCGTTCGAGTCGATTGATCGCGCTCACGATGCTTCCCGCCGGCCGCGTCAAGCTGCGCAAAACCACTGGGCGGCGCGGGCGCCGGGAGCGTGCGGTCAGGATTCGGTGCGATCGCCTCACGCGTGCCCTCGCGCAGTGGGCCAGCCATGCCGCTCCGGGCCGCGCGGGCCCGAGGATCTACGCCGCGACGATCTCAGCGCGCGGCCGGACTCTGTCCCCTGCGTGCTCATGAGCAAGCGGGCGCGCCACGTCACCAAGCAACTGGTGCGGCGTCGGCGCTTCCGGGAACGGCGCTGGCGGGCGGCCCACTTCGCGCAGGATAGCTTCGGCGCCTGTCGCCTGGGCGTCCAGACGTTTGCGGTAACTGTCCAGCAGCGTGGCGCCAAGCATTCCAGCGCCCACCGCAATCAACGCATCGTGAATGAAATCGCTCATGGTGAATGACCTTGCCCTTGCCGCCATCTTTGGGTGCGATCCCCAAATCCGGCTTTTACCGCGTGTTTGGCAAGGCGTCGCGCAGCATCTTGCGATCGCGCAGCGGACGCCGCTCTTTGCTGTTGCCCATCCAGCGATACGGCGTGCACAGTGCGCAGCGTACCTTGCGACGGCATCGCTTGCGCCGGTGGCGGCTCATGACGCGTGCAGCTCCTGTCGCAGCACCTTGCGCAGCATGCCGACCGTCACCGGCGCGTTCTCCGGGCTGATGGCCGCGCGCAGGGTGTCATTGATCAGGGTCTGGTAGTTGCCGCCGCCCTTCACCTGATTGCGGAACCATGCGAGCACGTCGGCATCCAGCCGGATGGTGATGCGTTCCTTGCCTTCGAGTTCCTTCTGGATGCGCGCGAGCGCCGGTACATCCTTGGCTCGCTTGGCGTGGGAGAAATCCAGTTCCGGCATTTCGTCGGTGTCGTGCTGGTTCATGATCTTCACCGTGGGTACTGGCGCGCTTCGCCGGGACTGGCCTTGCGCGCGGAGATGATGCGCAATACGTTGGGAGTGCGTTCGATCCAGACGACGTACAGCACGCGATCGCTGAACCCGCGGCCCAACGTGACGTAACGGGCTTCGCCGACGGCGGCGCGATCCTCGACCGTCCAGTTGCCCGGGTCTTCAAGGGCACCGACAGCGTCAATGAAGTCCACGCCATGCTTGGCGAGGTTGGCTTGCCGTTTCGCCTCGTCCCATTCGTAGCGCACGTCGTACATCGTATGTACGACGTACGACAGGATCAAGCATCCGACAACAGGTGCTCGATCAGCCAGCCCCGCAGCCATTCGCGGTCGGCTTCGCCGAACCCGAGCAGCTGGCGCTTTGGCAGGCATCGAAATCGTGCAGCAGGTCGTCGCCGGTATCGGCCATGGCCGAGCACGAAAAACCCCGCAATTACGCGGGGTTGAGGAGGTGTCCGGAACACTGTGCGACTGTCTGAAACTAACCATTGGTGCCGAGGGAGGGACTCGAACCCTCACAGTATCGCTACCGGCGGATTTTGAGTCCGCTGCGTCTACCGGTTCCGCCACCTCGGCCAAGCCGCGAAGTATGCGGGAACCTTCTGCGCGCCGCTAGTGGACGCCTACGGCCGGGTTGTTGTCCAGATGCAGTTGATGTTCGCGCCGCAGGTACCAGTCGTCGTGGTCGGGTTCGAAAACGTTGCAGTGCGTCATGCAGTCCTGGTAGACGTGCACGCTGATGGCAAGCTCGCGATCACTGGCGTTGCGGATGCTGTGGTGTTCGTGCGGCGGGATCAGGCTGCCGGCGGAGCCCACGCCAGCCTGGATCGCGCCGGCTGAAACGAAGCGGTAGCGGACGTCGTCGTGTTCGTGCAGTTCGTACTGCACCACTTCCAGCGCGCCGTGCCATACGCCCTCGACGCACCACAGGCCGGCGTGGTCGTGGATGGGTGTGCCCTGGCCAGGATTCCAGGTCATCGCGATCACGCAGTAGCCGTGCTCGCGGCTGCGATAGAGTTCGCGCCGTGCGTAGTGTCCGGCGCAGCCTTCGAACACGCAGTCGGGGAGGCGCACGTCGCCCGACTGGATGGAATCGCACAATGCCGAGCGCAGCGCCCGCATCACGCTATCGGTATCGCCGGCGCCGACAGCCGTATCGAGCGCGTGGATGAGTTCGTCCCGGCCGGGGAATTCGCTGGTCATGGCATAAGCTTATAACGCTTGTGCATGAG
>JBOHYX010000129.1:0-6862 GCA_050738115.1 Rhodanobacteraceae bacterium | reverse complement strand
GGCCCGGCGCGGCGCGACCGTGGTCGCGGCCACGACCCCGCGTGCCCGGCTCGTCGCGCGCGCCTTCCATCACGTCGGCGATGTTGCGGACGATCGTGGTCGGCGTGATGCCGTGTTCGACGTTGTATTCGACCTGCTTGGCGCGGCGGCGGTCGGTCTCGTCGATCGCGGCCTTTATCGACCGCGTGACCGTGTCGGCGTACAGGATGGCCTTGGCGCGCACGTTGCGCGCGCAGCGGCCGATGGTCTGGATCAGCGAACCGGTCGAACGCAGGAAGCCTTCCTTGTCGGCATCCAGCACCGCGACCAGCGATACCTCGGGCATGTCGAGGCCTTCGCGCAGCAGGTTGATGCCGACCAGCACGTCGAACTTGCCGAGCCGAAGGTCGCGGACGATTTCCACGCGTTCGACGGTTTCGATGTCCGAATGGAGATACCGCACGCGTACGTCCTGCTCGGCCAGGAAGTCGGTGAGATTCTCGGCCATCCGCTTGGTGAGCGTGGTGATCAGGACGCGGTCGCCGATCTTCACGCGCTCGTGGATTTCGCCGAGCACATCGTCCACCTGCGAGCGCACCGGGCGCACTTCGACTTCCGGATCGACGAGGCCCGTCGGGCGCACCACCAGCTCGACCACGCTGCCGCCGGACTGCTTCAATTCGTACGGGCCGGGGGTCGCCGACACGAAGATCGTGCGCGGCTCGCGCCTTTCCCATTCCTCGAATTTCAGCGGCCGGTTGTCGAGCGCGCTTGGCAGCCGAAAGCCGAATTCGACCAGCGTCTCCTTGCGCGAGCGGTCGCCCTTGTACATCGCGCCCAACTGCGGAATCGTCACGTGCGATTCGTCGACCACCAGCAGCGCATCCGACGGCAGGTAATCGAACAGCGTCGGCGGCGGCTGCCCGGGCGCGCGCCGCGTCAGGTGCCGCGAGTAGTTCTCGATGCCCTGGCAATAGCCGACCTCGTGCATCATTTCCATGTCGTACCGCGTGCGCTGTTCCAGCCGCTGCGCTTCCAGCAACTTGTTTGCCCCGCGCAGCACTTCCAAGCGCTCGCCGAGTTCTTCCTTGATGATGTCGATGGCGTTGAGCACGCTTTCGCGGGTGGAAGCGTAATGCGTGGCCGGATACACCACGCAGCGCGGCAGCTTGCGCAGCATGTCGCCGGTCAGCGGATCGAACATCGAAATCTTCTCGACCTCGCCATCGAACATCTCGATGCGCAACGCCTCGGTTTCGTTCTCGGCCGGGAAGATGTCGAGGTTCTCGCCGCGCACGCGGTAGGTTCCGCGGCGAAGTTCCATCTCGTTGCGGGTGTACTGCAGTTCGGTCAACTGCCGGATCAGCGCGCGCGGATCGACGCGGTCGCCGATGGAAAGGATCAGCCGCAGCGACAGGTAATCCTCGGGATCGCCCAAACCGTAGATCGCCGACACGGTGCCGACGATCAGCGCATCGCGGCGCGACAGCAGCGCCTTGGTCGCGGCCAGCCGCATCTGCTCGATGTGGTCGTTGATCGAGGCGTCCTTCTCGATGTACGTGTCCGACGACGGCACGTACGCCTCGGGCTGGTAGTAGTCGTAATAGCTGACGAAATACTCGACCGCGTTGTGCGGGAAGAACTGTTTGAACTCGCCGTACAACTGCGCGGCCAGCGTCTTGTTGGGCGCCAGCATCAGCGTCGGGCGCTGTACCGCCTGCACGACGTTGGCGATGGTGAAGGTCTTGCCGGAGCCGGTGACGCCCAGCAGCGTCTGCGCGGCAAGCCCCGCTTCGAACCCCTCGATCAATTTCGCGATCGCCTGCGGCTGGTCGCCGGCGGGTCGATACGGCGCGACGAGTTCGAAGCGTTCGTTGTCGCGTTGCGTGAAGCGGCTGGCATCCATCGCGACATTATAGTTTGCGCTGCTGACAACCCTTGTCAGCATTGGCTGTGCGGTTATTACTTTGCTCGTCATTCCGGGGGCTGCGCCGGCTTTATGGCGCAGCAACCCGGAATCTAGCTTTTGCTTCGAAGTGAAGAGCTGGATTCCGGGTTCCGCCGCCGATGAGGCTGGCGGCGGCCCCGGAATGACGAGATTGATGGGCTCTCGGGGCCGCACGCAACCTTGGTGCATGCACGCAGGCGCCGGAGTAAGCTCCGCCGGTCCATTGCGAGGTTTGGGGCATGAATCTCCAGTTCGCGGCCGAGCAGCCGCAGGGCTTCGACGAAGACGCCTGGGACGATCTCCTCAATTACATCGAGGAGCACCGGGTCATCCCGATCATCGGACCGGAACTCCTGTGCGTCCAAACCGACACCGGCCTGCGTCCGCTGTACGGCTGGCTGGCCGAAAAACTGGCCGTGCGTCTGTCGGTGGATACGTCCGAAGTACCGCAGCCGGTCACCCTCAACGACGTGGTGTGTTCCTACCTCGGCCAGCACGGTCGCCGCGAAGAGGCCTACACGCGCCTGCGCTCGATCATGCGCGAGTTGAGCGTCGAACCGCCGCCGGCGCTGCGCCACCTCGCGCAGATCACCGACTTCGACCTGTTCGTGACCACCACGTTCGACCCGCTGCTGGCCGACGCGATCAACCTCGAACGCTACGGCGGCCAACCTTCCACCGAAGTGATCGCCTACAGTCCCAACCGCATCGCCGATTTGCCGTCTGAACGCGGCGAGTTGCAGCGCACCGTGGTGTATCACCTCCTCGGAAAACTCTCCGCCTCGCCGACTTACGTGCTGTCGGACGAGGACATGCTGGAATACATCTGCGCGCTGCAATCCGAACACCTGACGCCGGAAAGACTCTTCCACGAACTCGAACACAACCACCTGCTGCTGATCGGCAGCAATTTCTCGAACTGGCTGGCGCGGCTGTTCCTGCGCATGGCCAAGCGCAAGCGCCTGTCCGATCCGCGCGACGTCACCGAAGTGTTCGCCGACGACCACACCCTGAAAGACGAAAGGCTGGTGGCATTCCTGCAACAGGTCAGCGTGCGCACCCGGGTTTACGGCGGCGCCGAGGCATTTGTGGCCGAACTGCACCGCCGCTGGAGCGCGCGTCAACCCGCGGCGCCAGCCGCGTCGGGTTCATCGCCGCAACGTTTCCTGCCGCCCGCGCGTGAAATGCCGGAGAATGCGATCTTCATCAGTTACGCGCGCGAGGACCTACCCGCCGTGCAGCGGCTGAAAGCCGGTCTGGACACCGCCGGCCTGACCACCTGGTTCGACCTCGACCGGTTGGCAGGCGGCGACGACTACGACCGCAAGATCCGCACCAATATTGCACGCTGCAGCTTCTTCGTGCCGGTGGTCTCCGCGACGACCCAGCACCGCCACGAAGCGTACTTCCGGCGCGAGTGGAGTTACGCCGTCGACCGCACCCGCAACATGGCCGAAGGTGTGGTGTTCATCCTGCCGGTGTGCATCGATGACACCCCCGAATCCGCCGCGCTGGTGCCCGACCCGTTCAAGGCCGTGCACATGACGCGGCTGGATCGCGGCGAGGCGACCCCGGAATTCCTGCAACGCCTGAAGGACCTGTTCAGCGGGAGACGGTCATGAACGACGTGCACGCCCCCGATGCGCACAAGGCCACGCTCGACCCCGAAAATCCCTGGCTCGGGCTGGACTCCTACACCGAGGCGACCGGCGCGTATTTCCACGGCCGTGACGAGGAATCCGCCGAACTTGCGCGGCGGGTGCAGCGCAAGCTCCTGACGGTGCTGTTTGGCCAGTCCGGCCTCGGCAAGACCTCGCTGCTGCGCGCGGGCCTGGTGCCGCGCCTGCGCAAGGAAGGGTACTGCCCGGTGTACGTGCGGATCGTTTACGCCGCCGGCTCGCCTGCGCCTTCCGACCAGATCAAGCAGGCGATCTTCCGCGCGACCCAGGCCGCCGGCCACTGGACCCGCCCCGGCATTTCCGTTGAGGGCGAACCGCTGTGGGAATTCCTGCACCACCGTGGCGATCTGCTGCGGGACGCCGAAGGCCGCAACCTGATGCCGCTGTTGATCTTCGACCAGTTCGAGGAAATCTTCACGCTGGGCCAGGCCGACGACGCCGGCCGGCTGCGCGCCAGAGAATTCCTGGAAGACCTCGCGGACCTCGTGGAAAATCGCGCGCCCGCCGCGCTGGAAGCGCGGATGGAGCAGGACGACACCGCGGCGGAGGATTTCGATTTCGCGCGCGCCGATTACCGGGTGCTGATCGCGCTGCGCGAGGATTATCTTGCGCATCTCGAAAGCCTCAAGGACCGCATGCCTTCGATCACCCAGAATCGAATGCGCCTCGCGCGGATGACGGGTGCGCAGGCCCTGAGCGCGGTCGTGAAACCGGGCGGCAAGCTGGTGTCGCAGGAAGTCGCCGAAGCCATCGTCCGCTTCGTCGCCGGCGGTTCGGAACTTGCCAACGCCGAGATCGAACCCTCGCTGCTGAGCTTGGTCTGCCGCGAACTCAACACCGCGCGGCTCGCGCAGGGCCGCGAGGAAATTTCCGCCGACCTGCTGGCCGGTTCGCGCGACACCATCCTGTCCGAATTCTACGCACGCGCGCTGGCCGACCAACCCGAAGGCGTGCGGCGCGTGGTCGAGGACGAACTGCTGACCGAATCCGGCTACCGCGAAAGCCTTGCCGAAGAACGCGTCAAGAAAGCGCTGGCCGAAGCCGGCGCCGCGCCCGATGCACTGGCGACCCTGGTGAACCGGCGCCTGCTCCGGATCGAGGAACGCCTCGACATGCGCAGGGTGGAGCTGACCCACGACGTGCTATGCGGCGTGGTGCTCGCCAGCCGCAACCAGCGGCACGCCCGCGAAGCCAGGGAAGCAGCAGAAAGGCAACTCGCCGCGCAACGCGAGCGCGAAGCGGCCGTCCACCGCGCGCTGGTACGCACCCGCATGATCGCCATTGGCTGCGCCGTGTTGCTGGTGCTCGCGATCATCGCCGCGGTCTTTGGCTTCGTCGGCATGCACCGCGCCCACGTTGCGGAAACCGAAGCCCAGGCCTCGCGTACCCACGCCGAGGACCTCGTCGGCTTCATGATCGGTGATTTCTACAACGACCTCGCACCCACCGGCCGTCTTGGAATATTGGGCAAGCTCGCGCAACGGACCGTCGATTATTACAACGGCCTGCCGCCGGCGCTCATCACTCCCCAGACCAAGATCAACAAGGCGATGGCGTTGGTGCGTCTCGGCGAGGTACAGGAACGGGGCAGCCAGACGGACGCTGGTTACAAGAATCTCAAGACTGCAGAGGCTGCGTTCGAGAACCTGCGCGCCGGCGGTCAGCGCGGCGAGGCGGTTACCTACGGCTTGGCTCTTGCGGCCTACAGCGAGACGGACGGCGTCATACAACTTGGCGCGCCCGGTAGCCTCGCAGGTTCGAAACGGGCCGCCGACTTGCTGTGGCCGCTGGTGCACGGCTCTCATCCCTCGCGCCGGGTGCGGCAACTTTATGCCGACGATCTCAATCTACTCACGCTGGCCGGCGAGTCACCGCAACAGGCAGTGGCGGGCACAATGGAAGCGCGCACGCTGCTCGCGGGCCTCGGCGCGCTCGATCTGTCCGACCTGACCGCGGCGGCTGCATACGCGGATACCACCGATTCCGAAGCGCGCGCCATGACCCGATTGGGTCGCTTGACGGAGGCGCAAACACTGGAACAACAGGTGTACGAGCTCGCCGGAAAGATCCTCGCCAAAAGCCCCGGCAACCTGCACGCGCTGGACGATCGCTTCTTCGCCGCCGAACTGTTGAGCGTTCTGGCCACCCGCCGCTACAACTACGCGGCCGCCGCCGAATATGCCAAGCGTGCGGCGCAGGCCGGCGAGGACTGGGTGCGATTCGATCCGTCCGACCTTGCAGCATGGGCGTCCTGGGCAGGCGGACTGGACCGCGTTGCCGCTGCGCAGCGGGAGCGCGGCGATATCTCCGGGGCCATCGCCACGTTGCAGTCCATGGTGGCGCTGGAGCGCGATCCGCGCCGGCCGTCGAGCCTGGGTCCGGTGGTATCCGGCTCATGGGGCAATCTGGTTGAACTTCAGGGGCAGACGGGGCAGTTCGCCGCGGCCGCACGCTCGACGAAATCCTATTCGCGCGACGTCGGTGAATTCCTGACCCGGTTCGCCGCGGGCGATGTGTGGCGCAGGCTGCTGGCCCAACCTACCGAACGCCCTACGGCGATCTTGCAACTGGATCAGGGCCACTGGAAGGCCGCGCTGGCAGGAGCCGATGCGGCGGCCACCCGGGTGGATGCCGTCAGCGTTGAACCCGGCGGCTCCAACACGGGCGGAAACACGAAGAGTTTCATTCTCGAGTCCAGCTTGGGCACCGCCACAATCGCAGCCATGCAGCTCGGCCGCTACGCACAAGCCGAGGTGCTGGCGCGCCGCCTGCTCGCCGTACCGCCACCGAACAGGACTTTTGTGGTGCCGTTACAGGACGCCTCCGAGGCACGCGCACTGCTGGCCGCAGCGCTCGCGATGCAAGGCAAGCGGGACGAAGCCCGCACAACCCTGCAACCCGCTCTGGCGTGGTACGTGCAACAACAAAAAGCCGGCGCCACCGGCACCACCTTCCGCCACGACTACGCCTACGCCCTCTACGTCAACGCCATCGCCGCACCCACGGATGGCGACGGTCCCAAACAACGCGCCGCCGCCCTCAAAGCCGCCGCCGCCGAAATCGCCGGCACCTCCGAGCAGGCCCAGCAACTCGTCTCCATGCGCCGCGTCTCCGCGTTGATCGCCAAAGCCCGCCACACGGCCCCCGCCGTCGCCAAAACCCGCCACGCGACACACCACGACCCGTAGGTTGGGGTGAGGCGTGCTCCATCCGCCGAACCCCAACCACGTCGTACCCGCTGTCGGGGTTCGCAAAA
>JBOHYX010000128.1:0-6879 GCA_050738115.1 Rhodanobacteraceae bacterium | reverse complement strand
TCATCCGCGAAGCGCTGCACCCGTACCCGGACGATCTCGTGATCGTCACCAAGATCGGGGCGCGGCGCGACGAAAAAGGTGGATGGCTGCTGGCCGCGTCGCCCGCAGAATTGACGCAGGCCGTCCATGACAACCTGCGCAATCTTGGACTCGACGTGATCGAGATCGTGAACCTGCGGATCATGCCGGATTCGCCGGACCACCGGCCTGCCGAGGGCTCGATCGAGGCGCCATTGACCGCATTGGCGGAACTCCAGCAACGGGGCCTGGCTCGCCACATCGGGTTGAGCAACGTCACCCCGACGCAGATCGTCGAAGGCCGGCGGATTGCGGAGATCGTGTGCGTGCAGAACGAGTACAACCTCGTCCATCGCCGTGACGATGGGCTGATCGACGCACTGGCGCGCGACGGCATCGCTTACGTGCCGTTCTTCCCGCTGGGGGGATTCACGCCGTTGCAGTCGTCCACCCTGTCGGCCGTCGCCGACCGGATCGGCGCCACGCCGATGCAGGTCGCGCTGGCGTGGTTGCTGCAACGCTCGCCCAACATCCTGCTGATTCCCGGCACCTCATCGCTCGCGCACCTGCGCCAGAACCTCGCGGCTGGCGCGCTGGAGCTTCCTGCCGACGTGCTCGGCGAACTGGACGGCGTCGCCAACGCAGCGGCGAACTGATCCGCCGATGCGCGCCGCCTTCAGCGCTCGGAAGGTCCGGGCTCGTCGTGCTCACGATGGGTCAGCAGCGGCGGCCGGATCTGGTTGATGAAGTCGCGCGCTTCGGTCGACAGGTACTTGCCCTTGCGCACCACCACGCCGTAGCTGCGCTGCGGAAACCAGGCGCGCATGTTGCGCGCGACCAGCCGCGACTTGTCGTCGTCAGTCAGGCAGATGCCGGTGACGATGGAGATGCCAAGGCCCATCGCGACGTACTGCTTGATCACCTCCCAACCGCCGACCTCGATCGCGACGGTGTACGGGACCTTGCGCTGCTGGAACACGAGGTCCACGAGGCGATACGTCGTGAGGCGGTGCGGCGGCAGGATCAGTCCGAACGGCGACAGGTCGGCCAGGCGCAGGTCGGGCTTGTCCGCCAACGGGTGCCCGAGCGGCAGGATCAGCATCGGGTCGTAATGACGGAATGGCAGATACGTGATGTCGTGCGGCACGTCGAGCATCGAGCCCACCGCGAAGTCCGCCTGGTTGGCGCGCAGCATCGCCAGCCCGTCCTTGCCGGTCACGTTCGCAAGCTGCAGGCGCACCCCTGGAAACCGGCCGCGGTAGCCCGCGACCAGAGGCGGCAACAGGTACTGGATCGTCGACGATCCGGCCGCGATCGTGAGCTCACCGACGCCGAGGCCCGCGATCGCGCTGTGGAAGCGCGTGTCCAGCGCATCCAGCCCCTCGACCAGCGGCCGCGCCTGCTCGAACAGCGCCTGGCCCGCACGGGTCAGGACGATGCGGCGGCGCCCGCGCTCGACCAGCCGCGTCCCGAGTTCGCGCTCCAGCGCCTTCAACTGCAGGCTGATCGACGGGCCCGACAGGAACAGCGATTCCGCCGCCCGCGCCAGGGTGCCGAGCTTGGCGATCGCGACGAACGCGCGCAGTTGCTTGTAGCGATTGCCCTTGTAGTAGAAACGGGCCGGCTCGCCGCGGGGCTTCGCGCGCTTCGCCGAGCGCGAAGAGTGCCTGCCTGCGCGTTTGGGGATGGATTCATCCATGCATGAGCCTTTGCGTTCAATAGCTTGTACATAGTATTGGCGTATTCAATGTTATGCATTGAAAGCTTTGTTTTGTCAAATCGATGGGTGCGACCTAGCTTCGAATCCACCCCCGCACAAGGAGATGAAGCATGAACACGCACGCCCTTCCGACCGCCGAACAGATCAACCTCGACTGGAACAACAACGCCCGCTGGAACGGCGTCACGCGCGGCTACCCGGCCGACGACGTGGTGCGCCTGCGCGGCACGGTCCACGTCGAGCACTCGCTGGCGCGCCGCGGCGCCGAGCGCCTGTGGCACGACCTCCACGCCGAGCCCTTCGTCAATGCGCTGGGCGCCCTCACGGGCAACCAGGCGGTGCAGCAGGTCAAGGCGGGACTCAAGGCGATTTACCTCTCGGGCTGGCAGGTCGCGGCCGACGCCAACACCGCCGACACGATGTACCCCGACCAGTCGCTGTACCCCGTCGATGCCGTCCCCAGCGTGGTGCGCCGCATCAACAACGCGCTGCTGCGCGCCGACCAGATCGACCACAGCGAAAGCCGCGATGCGATCGACTGGCTGGTGCCGATCGTGGCCGACGCCGAGGCCGGGTTCGGCGGCGTGCTGAACGCGTACGAGCTGATGAAGCACATGATCGAGGCCGGCGCTGCCGCGGTGCACTTCGAGGACCAGCTCGCGAGCGCCAAGAAGTGCGGCCACATGGGTGGCAAGGTACTGGTGCCGATCTCGGAAGCCGTTTCGAAACTGGCGGCGGCACGCCTCGCGGCCGACGTGTCCGGTGTGCCGACCCTGATCGTCGCGCGCACCGACGCGATGGGTGCGGGCTTGCTCACGTCCGACGTCGATCCGCGCGACCGCGAATTCTGCACCGGCGAGCGGACCGTCGAAGGCTTCTTCCGCACCCGCGCCGGCATCGAGCAAGCCATCGCGCGCGGGCTTGCCTACGCGCCGTACGCCGACCTCGTGTGGTGCGAGACGGCCAAACCCGACGTCGATGATGCCCGCCGGTTTGCCGCCGCCATCCTGGCGGAGTACCCGGGCAAGCTGCTCGCTTACAACTGCTCGCCAAGCTTCAACTGGAAGCAGCATCTTGACACCGCCACCATCGCGACGTTCCAGCAGCAGCTCGCCGGGATGGGCTATAAGTTCCAGTTCATCACGCTGGCGGGTTTCCACGCCCTCAACCACTCGATGTTCCAGTTGGCGCGCGACTACAAGGCGCGCCAGATGGCGGCGTACGTGGACCTGCAGGAGGCCGAGTTCGCCGCTGAAAAGGACGGCTACAGCGCGGTGCGCCACCAGCGCGAAGTCGGCGCCGGCTACTTCGACGCGGTCAACCAGGCGATCGCCGGCGGACGCTCCTCGTTGTCGGCGCTCGAGGGTTCGACCGAGCAGGCGCAGTTCAAGGTGGGGGCGGCGTGAGCATAAGTCCGGCGCCGTGAATCTCACACATGGCCCGGCGCATCCGGGCCTTGTTTCCGGTTCTGTGTCGATCGCCGTGGTCATCCACGGGCCGACCGGAAATCAGCCTCGTCATTCCGGGGCTGCCCGCGCTCTTTGCGGGCAGAACCCGGAATCCAGCTTTCCGGCCACGTGCGCAGGAGCTGAATTCCGGGTTCCGGCGCGGTAGAGCTGCGCCGGCCCCGGAATGACGAACAAAATCAGGGCTCCCCCAATCGGCTTGCGCCATTCACCGGTCCCGCTGGACGATGTAGCGCGCCATCCAGCGCAGCGGCTCCGCCGCGGCGCCGAACCGGTCCAGTGAGTGCAGGGCGTCGTCGTACAGCGCATCAGCGCGGCGCTTGGCGTTGCCCATGCCCATCAGCGACGGATACGTCGCCTTGCCGCGCGCGGCATCGGCGCCGTGCGTCTTGCCCATGAGCGCCTGATCGCCTTCGACGTCGAGTACGTCGTCCTTGATCTGGAACGCGAGGCCCATGTTTTCGGCATAGCGGTCCAGCGCTTCGCGCGCCGACACCGGAAGGTCCGGTATCACACAGGTCGGCATCAACACCGCCGCGCGGATCAGCCGACCCGTCTTGTCGCGGTCGAGCGCTTCGAGATCGCCGGCGGTCAACTGCCGGCCTTCCGACTCGAGGTCGACCGCCTGCCCGCCGGTTATGCCGAGCGAACCCGTGGCGGCCGCGAGGACCGCGACCATGCCGAGGCGCTCGCCGGCATCACGGCGGCCGTCGCCGGCCAGGATTTCGAACGCGCGCGTCTGCAGCGCGTCGCCAGCGAGGATCGCCGTCGCCACGCCGAACGCGGCGTGGGTGGAGGGCTTGCCCCGCCGCAGCGCATCGTCGTCCATGGCGGGCAGGTCATCGTGAACGAGCGAAAACACGTGCACGCATTCGACCGCGCAGGCGGCATCGTCAAGACGTTCAGGCGCGACACCCAGCACCTCGCCACTGGCGTAACACAGCAGCGGTCGGATACGCTTGCCGCCACCCAGCGCCGCATAGCGCATCGCGGCGTGCAGCGAAGCGGGGCGCGCATCGGCCGCAGGCAGCCGCGCGGCCAGCGCCTGCTCGACCCGTTCCACGTAGCCCGCCACACGTTCCGCAAAAGCCATCCCGCGACTCCACCCCGCGCGGCCCGTGCCGCGGCGCCGCGAGCCTACCGAGGCCACCACGCGCGTGTCAAAGGCGCCTGCGCGCGACTTCCACCTCGTCTTCACGCAGAATACGTACGATCAACAGGACGGCCGGAACGTTCCAAATCCGAAGGAGAGCCGCAGGATGATTGCCCAAGCTTCCGCCAGTGCCTTGCGACGCGACGCCGAAGCGTATCAGGACGCCATCCTTCCCGCCGTGTCCCGCACCTTCGCCCTGACGATCCCGCAACTGGACGCGCGGCTGCGCACGGTGATCGCCAACGCTTACCTGTTGTGCCGGATCGCCGACACCATCGAGGACGAGCACGCGCTGCGGGCCGACGTGAAGCAACAGTTCCACGACCGCTTCACGCGGGTCGTCGCCTCGACCGAGGACCCCGCGTCGTTCGCGCGCGACCTGGCGCCGCTTTTGCTCGGCAACACCCCTGCCGCCGAACGGGACCTCGTGGCGCACACGCCGGCGATCATCGAAGTCACCGACGGCTTCAATCTCGCCCAGCGCGAATCGCTCGCGCGCTGCATCCGGGTCATGTGCACGGGCATGCCCCGCTTCGAGCGCGACGCAAGCGTCGCCGGCCTTGCCGACATGCGCGAAATGGACCGTTACTGCTATTACGTTGCGGGGATCGTCGGGCAGACGCTCACCGACCTTTTCTGCAACTACTCGCCGCAAATCGCCGAGCAACGCACGGCCATGGCGGCCCTGGACGTTTCGTTCGGGCAGGGCCTGCAGATGACCAACATCCTCAAGGACTTCTGGGAGGACCGCGACCGCGGCGTGTGCTGGCTGCCACGCGACCTGTTCGCAAGCGCCGGCGTCGATCTTGCGGGCATCCGTCGCACCGACATCCCGGCAGCTTTTGGCCGCGCCTACGCGCAACTGATCGGCGTCGCGCACAGCCACCTGCGCAACGCGCTCGATTACACGTTGCTGATCCCGGAAAAGGAAACCGGCATCCGCCGCTTCTGCCTGATCGCGCTGGGCCTTGCGATGCGCACGCTCGCCTCGATCCTCGCCAAGCCCGATTTCACCGCCGGCACCCAGGTGAAGGTCTCGCGCCAGGTCGTCAAGAAGGTCGTGATCGTCACGCGCATGTTCGCCGGGTACAGCCGGGTACTGCAGCGCTGGTTCGGACGCATGGCCGAAGGCCTGCCGGTGCAGGCGCTGGCGACCGACTGGGGCGGGTTGCTGCCGGACCCGCACGCGGCGTGGCCACGCAGCGATGCGTGCGGACCCGCCCACGTCATCACCCTGAAGTAAACCGCCATGACACTCGATTCCGGTACGCGACAGCAGGCTTCCGCCAGCCGCATCCGGCCGGCTGCGCGCGATGCGCTGACCGCGGCCATCGACGCGGCGCGCGCGCGCATCCTCGCGGACCAGCGCGCGGACGGCTACTGGCAATACAAACTGGAAGCCGACTGCACGATTCCCGCAGAGTACATCCTGATGCTGCACTACCTCGGCGAATCCGATCGGCTGCTGGAATCGCGCCTGGCCGAATACCTGCGCAGTCACCAGTGCCGCGACGGTGGCTGGCCGCTGTATCCCGGCGGCGCGCTGGACGTGAGCTGCAGCGTGAAATGCTATTTCGCGCTGAAGCTGGCCGGCGACCGCGCCGATGCGCCGCACATGCTGCGCGCGCGCTCGGCCATCCTCGCGCACGGCGGTGCCGCGCGCAGCAACGTGTTCACGCGCATCGCCCTGGCGCTGTTCGGCGAACTGCCGTGGCGTGGGGTGCCGTTCCTGCCGGTCGAGATCGTGCTGCTGCCGCGCTGGTTTCCGTTCAACCTTTCCAAGGTGTCGTACTGGTCGCGCACGGTGATGGTGCCGTTGTCGGTGCTGACCACGCTGAAACCGCGCGCGGCCAATCCGCGCGGCGTGCACATCGATGAATTGTTCGTCACGCCGCCCGACCAGGAACGCCATTATTTCCACGCGCGTTCGCTGTTGAACCGGGTGCTGATCGTCGGCGAGGAGCTCGTGCGTCGCCTGGAATTCCTGATTCCGAAGCGGGTCCGCCGGCGTGCGCTGAAGCGCGCGGAGGCGTGGATCCTCGAACGCCGCAACGGCGATGGCGGCCTGGGGGCGATCTTTCCGGCGATGGTCAACGCCTACGAGGCGCTGGCGCTCATGGGTTACGCGCCCGACCATCCCGCGCGCCTGGAAACGCGCAAGGCCATCGACGACCTGCTGGTCGTGCACGATGACGACGCGTGGTGCCAGCCGTGCGTCTCGCCGATATGGGATACCGGCCTGGCCTGTCTCGCGCTGCAGGAAGATCCCGATGCGCCGCAGGCGGCGAGCGAACGCGCGCTCGCCTGGCTGGCGTCGCGCCAGCTCTGCGATGCACCGGGCGACTGGCGCGACTATCGCCCCACCCTGCCCGGCGGCGGCTGGGCGTTCCAGTTCCGGAACGACGCCTATCCCGATCTCGACGATACCGCCGTGGTCGCACGCGCGCTGCACCAGTCGCCCAACCACGCAAGATTCGAGCACGCGATCGCACGCGCCGCCGACTGGCTGGTCGGCATGCAAT
>JBOHYX010000127.1:0-6889 GCA_050738115.1 Rhodanobacteraceae bacterium | reverse complement strand
GTTCACGGCGCCGGGCGCCGGGGTCCACGCCATCGGCCAGCAGTCGGCGGGCTTCCTCGCGGCGCTCGCGGGCCTTGCGCAGGCTCACGTCGGGATACACGCCAAGGGACAGCAGGTTTTCCTTGTGCGTGCCCGGTCGGCGGTATTTGAACCGCCACCAGCGCGAGCCGTTCGGGCGCACCAGCAGGAACAGGCCGCGTTCGTCGGCGAGCTTGTACGGCTTCGCTTGCGGCTTGGCGTTCGCTACAGCGGAAGGTGTCAGCATGGCGGCTCTCTCGGGGTAACTGCCGGTTGGCAGGTGCCGTTACCCCGAAATGTTACCCCAAAACGTGCGGGGTAACAAGGGAAGTCCCGGATGGCTTGCGGGAACGATAGGCAACAAAAAACCGCGTCACTGCGCGGTTTCAAGGGTACTTTGGGAAGTTGTTAGAATCGAATTTGGTAGGTGCTGAGGGGATCGAACCCCCGACCCTCTCCGTGTAAAGGAGACGCTCTACCGCTGAGCTAAGCACCCGGCTTCATTCGATACAGCATCGCGCGCAGCGCGATTATCACTCCCCTATCCCTCCGGGAGAGGGGCGCGAAGCGCCGCCGTTTCTTTGGCCTGCGGCCGAGCGCGTAGCGCTTGGGTGAGGGTCCGGTGACCGCGTGATGTTCGGCCCTGCGCGTGTACGAACCCTGTCCCGGCGCTGCGCGCCCGCGCTACGCGCGCGTTCGCTTCGCTCCGCCTCTCCCGGAGGGAGAGGGGAAACCATCGCCCGCGTCAGTCACTGCGCGACTTCCGCGCACGGCACATCCCTGTGCCGCAAGTCAGGCAATACCAAGTACCAGAATAGCCGGAACCGGGCATCCTGCCGCGGCCCTCACGAAAACGGTCACGGCAAATCGGATCCCGAAACACGGCGGCCGACGCACTGCGTCGGCCGCGACCTGCACAGGCTTCGCCGGCAGAAACCGGCCGCGCCGCGAAACGTCAGTTCAGCGCATCCTTCAGCGCCTTGCCCGCCTTGAACGCCGGCACCTTGGACGCCTTGATCTTGATGTTCTCGCCGGTGCGGGGGTTGCGACCGGTACGCGCGGCGCGCTTGCGCACGACGAAGGTACCGAAACCGACCAGCGAAACATCGTCGCCCTTCTTCAGCGCACGCTTGATCTGGTCCGTGACGGCGTCGAGCGCGCGGCCTGCGTCGGCTTTCGACAGATCGGCGTGATCGGCGATGGCGGTAACGAATTCAGCTTTGTTCATGGAGACTCCCTCTGGGTATTGGAGCAGCCTGCGGAATGTTCGGCGGAACGGCGTACCCCCAACGCACTGGTGGCTCGCCGGATCCGGTCGTGTTGCGGTTCCCGTATCGATGCGCGACATCACTGCATCCGCGTCGCACGGCCCGGTCTTTATACCAGCGGCCCGGGGGGGTGCGCAATAAAGGCGGGGCGTGGATTTCAGCGCCGGTTGCGTCGACGCTGGAACCCAAGCAGGAAACGCCTTGCCACGCCAGTGCCGAACCGGCCGTGCGCCGATCGGTGAAGTGCCGTCGGTGCGCCGCTCAATGCGCGCGCGACGCGATACCCGCTTCCGACACGTCCCGCGCGACCTCGGCCACCACGCTCGCCGCTTCCGCGCGCTCCGGCTCCGGTTCGGGGAGAGGCGCCAAAGGCCGCTCCAGTGCAAGATCGAGCACCTGGTCGATCCAGCGCACCGGGTGGATGGTGAGCGCCTCGGTGATGTTCTTCGGAATCTCGGCGAGATCCTTCTTGTTCTCGTCGGGAATGATCACCGTGGTGATGCCCCCCCTATGCGCCGCCAGCAGCTTCTCCTTGAGGCCGCCGATCGGCAGCACGCGGCCGCGCAAGGTGATCTCGCCCGTCATCGCAAGTTCCGAGCGCACCGGATTCTTCGTCAGCGCCGACACCAGCGCGGTACACATCGCAATGCCTGCGCTCGGGCCGTCCTTGGGCGTCGCCCCTTCCGGCACGTGCACGTGGATGTCGTACTTGTCGTGGAAGTCGGATTCGATGCCGAGCCGCTGGCTGCGCGCCCGCACCACCGATTGCGCAGCCTGGATCGATTCCTTCATCACGTCGCCGAGCTGTCCCGTGAGGGTCAGCTTGCCCTTGCCCGGCATCACGCTGGCCTCGATGCTCAAGAGATCGCCGCCGACCGACGTCCACGCGAGCCCGGTCACCAATCCGACCTCGTTTTGCTGCTCCTTGCGGCCGAAGTCGAATCGACGCACGCCGAGGTACTTGTCGAGGTTCCTCGAATCGACCTTGACACGCGCAGACGACTTCTTCGGCTTCGCCGCTTTCGCGGCCGCGGCGGCCTGCTTGACCTGGCCCTGTCCCGCCAGCGCGTTGACCTTCCTGCGCTCGGCCTTGTCGCCTGCCTGCGCCAGCGTCAGTTCCTTGACCACCTTGCGGCAGATCTTGGCAAGCTCGCGCTCGAGGTTGCGCACGCCGGATTCGCGCGTGTAGTAGCGGACGATGTCGCGCAGCGCGCCCTCCGACACGGATAGCTCGTCGGACTTCAGCCCGGCAGCTTTGAGCTGCTTGGGCAGCAGGTATTTCGTCGCGATCGCGACCTTCTCATCCTCGGTATAACCCGGGATGCGGATCACCTCCATGCGGTCCAGCAGCGGCGCCGGAATGTTCATGGAATTGGCCGTGGCGATCCACATCACTTCCGAAAGATCGAAATCGACCTCGAGGTAATGATCGTTGAAGGCGTGGTTCTGCTCGGGGTCCAGCACTTCCAGCAACGCCGCCGAAGGGTCGCCACGGAAGTCCATCGCCATCTTGTCGATCTCGTCGAGCATGAACATCGGATTTTTGGTGCCGACCCGCGACATGTTCTGGATGATCCGGCCCGGCAGCGAGCCGATGTAGGTGCGCCGATGGCCGCGGATTTCAGCCTCGTCGCGCACGCCGCCCAGGCTCTGGCGCACGAACTTGCGGTTGGTGGCGCGCGCGATCGAATGCCCGAGCGAGGTCTTGCCGACGCCCGGCGGACCGACGAGGCACAGGATCGGGCCCTTGATCTTGTTGACGCGCTGCTGCACCGCGAGATATTCGAGAATGCGCTCCTTGACCTTCTCGAGGCCGTAGTGGTCCTCGTCCAGCACGCGCTCGGCCATGCGCAGGTCCTTGCGCACCTTGCTGCGCTTCTTCCATGGCACGCTGGTCAGCCAGTCGAGGTAGTTGCGGACGACGGTCGCTTCGGCCGACATCGGCGGCATGTGCTTCAGCTTGTTGAATTCGGCCTTGGCCTTCGTGAGCACTTCCTTCGGCATCCCGGCCGCATCGATCTTCTTTTCCATCGCGTCGATGTCGCTGCCGCCTTCCTCGATGTCGCCCAGCTCCTTCTGGATCGCCTTCATCTGCTCGTTGAGGTAGTACTCGCGCTGGCTCTTCTCCATCTGCGTCTTGATGCGCCCGCGGATGCGCTTCTCGACCTGTTGCAGGTCGAGTTCACTTTCCACGAGTCCTACCAGCATTTCGGTGCGCGCGCCGACCGCGAGCGTATCCAGCACCTTCTGCTTGTCCGAGAGCCGCACCGAAAGGTGCGCCGCGATCGAATCGGCCAGGCGCGAAAGGTCGTCGATGCCGGACAGCCCGGTGAGCACCTCGGGCGGCAGCTTGCGGCTCTGGCGCACCAGTTGCTCGAACAGCCCCACCAGCATGCGCGCGGCGGTTTCAAGTTCCACGGCCGGGCGGTCGAACACGGGCTGCAGCGGCACCGCCTGCGCGCGCAGCATGCCTTGGGATTCGATGCAGTTCTGCATGCTCGCGCGCGACTGGCCTTCCACCAGCACCTTGACCGTACCGTCGGGCAGCTTGACGAGCTGCAGCAAGCTGCCGACGGTGCCGACCCTGTACAGGTCCTGCTCGTTCGGATCATCGGTTTCAGGCAGTTTCTGTGCCATCAGCAGAATGCGACGGTCACCTTCCATCGCGGCATCCAGCGCCTTCATCGACTTGTCGCGACCGACGAACAGCGGGATCACCATGTGCGGGTACACGACCACGTCGCGCAGCGGCAGCACCGGAAGCTCGACGGTAGCGGTCACGGATTGAGGGGTATCAGTTGCCATGTCGTTCCAGATCGAGATTGAGGGGCCCGGGAAGCGGGCGATGGCTTGAGGATGGAGGCGGAATGGCGCTGGATCAAGCGCATGCGGTCACGGTTTCGGCGCGTTGCGCGACGAGCGTCGGCATCGACATCCCTGCTTTTTTCGCCCGCCTCCCGGGCGGACGGTCCGGTCGCGCGCCGGCGCGCAGCGCCTGCTTCTTCTTTTCCGGCGACCGCGGCGTCATCCACGACATGGCCGGGTCGCGCGCGAGGCGCGCTCCTACCCCGCAAGGAAAGTAGGTCGCGAGCAAAGCGAGCGAAACCGCTTTTTCCGGGAGGCGGGCGGAAAAAGACAGCGATTTCGCGTGGGACACCCCGCGAGTGCTCCCCCCTCCCGGAGGGAGAGGGAAAAGAGAGCGAAGCGCCCGTCAGTCGCCCATCTGCTTTTGCAGATGCTCGCGGCGTTCCTGCGCATCCAGCGACAACGTCGCGATGGGGCGCGCCTCGAGGCGCTCGAGGCCGATTTCCTCATCGGTCTCCTCGCAATAGCCGTAGCGGCCCTCCTCGATCTTGCGCAGGGCCTTTTCGATTTTGGAGATCAGCTTGCGGTAGCGGTCGCGGGTACGCAGTTCGAGCGAATTTTCGGTTTCGCGCGTGGCGCGCTCGGCATCATCGCCGACGTCGCGCACCTCGTCGCGGAGGTTTTCCATGGTCTGGCGCGATTCCTCGACGAGCTGGTCGCGCCAGTTCTTCAGCTTCTGGCGGAAATACGCCAGTTGCCGCGGACTCATGTACTCCTCTTTCCCGCTCGGCTGGTAGCCCTTCGGAAGCTCGATGTTGACGGTCGCCGGCAATGCATAACGGCCGTCTTCGCGGGTGATCGTCTGTTCATCGGCGGTCGCGACGCTGAGGCGCGCCGCGATGCCGCCCGTGGGCTTGACGTGCACCGGCTTGCGCACGTGTGCGTGTGGCGCCCCGTGTCCCGCCTGGGCCGTCGATGCACGCACGCTTGCCGCCGCCGGCTTCCCGCTGTGTCCGCGCGCCGTGTGGCTGCGCGAAGGCAGCGTCGCGGATTTGCCGGGCCGGGCCGACTTGGCAACCTTCTTCGCCGCGGGCGTCGCCGGTTTGGCCGCCTTGGCCTTGCCCGGCCGGGGCGCGGGTTTCGCCACCTTGCGTGCCGTCCTGGCAGGCGCCTTGCGTGCCACCTTCGCGGCAGCCTTGTTCGGCGATTTCGCCTTGGCCGGCTTGGCTGCTGACTTGGCTGCCTTCGGACTGCGCCCTGCGGCGCGCTGCTTCGGTTTTGCCATGGTCCCTGTGCTCGAGGTTGTGGAAATGCGACCGCGTGTTATAGCGTAGTCGCCGCTGCCGGGCAACCCATCCAATCAGGCACGCCGGCCGTGTCCCCCGCCATGTACGGCACCAGCCTTGATCCGCATCCTGCTGTTCCTGATCGCCGCCTACAAGTGGCTGCTGAGCCCACTGCTCGGCGCCCGCTGCCGCTTCTACCCGAGTTGCTCGACGTACGCACGCGTCGCCATCGCCCGATTCGGGCCGTGGCGCGGAACCGTGCTGGCCACATGGCGTATCCTTCACTGCCACCCGTTGTGCGAAGGCGGCATCGACCCGGTTCCGGATGAATTCACGCTCCACCGTCGCCGGCACGGGGAGTCTTCCGACTGACGCGCGCTGGCCCGTACGTGCCGAAAGGATGCGCGTTGTCCTGGAGCCCCACTACACCCGCCTTTGAACCGGGTGGTACCCGCGCCGACAACGAGCCCCGCACCTGCCTGCGACCTGCTTTCCCACGCGAGATGAATGCATGGCCAACTGGTTGATCCGCAACGCCGAACTCGTCAACGAAGGCCGCCGCTTCCATGCCGACCTGCGCATTCGCGGCCAGCGGATCGAGGAGATCGGCAGCAGCCTCGCCGCGCGGCCTGCCGAGCAGGTGTTCGACGCGGCCGGCCGGTGGCTGCTGCCCGGCATGATCGACGATCACGTGCACTTCCGCGAGCCGGGTCATACCGCCAAGGCGGACATCGCCTCGGAATCGCGCGCGGCGGTCGCGGGCGGCGTTACCAGTTTCATGGACATGCCGAACACGCGGCCCGCGACGCTGACCCATGAATCGTTGGAAGCCAAGTACGCGATCGCGGCGCGGGCCTCGGTCGCGAACTACGCGTTCCATTTCGGCGCGAGCAACGACAACCTCGACGCGATCCGTGGCCTCGATCCCCGTCGGGTGCCCGGCGTCAAGGTGTTCCTGTGCGAATCGACGGGCAATCTCTGCGTCAGCGATCCGGCTGGTCTGGATGGCGTGTTCCGCGACGCGCCGGTGCCCGTGCTGGTGCACTGCGAAGACGCACGCATCGTCCATGCGAACCTCGAGCGCGCAACAGCCGAGTACGGCGAGGCGATTCCCATGCGGCTGCACCCGGAAATCCGGTCGCGCGAAGCGTGCCTGGAATCCACCCGATGGGCCGTCGAAACGGCACGCCGCCACGGTACCCGCCTGCACGTGCTGCACGTTTCGACCGCGGACGAACTGGCGCTGTTCGAGCCAGGACCCATCGCGGGCAAGCAGATCACCGCCGAGACCTGCGTGCACTTCCTCCGGTTCAGCGATGCCGATTACGCGACGCTCGGCGGCAGGATCAAGTGCAACCCCGCGATCAAGGCGCCGAGCGACCGCATGGCGCTGACGCGCGCGCTGGCCGATACCCGGATCGACGTGCTCGCCACCGATCATGCGCCGCATCTCGCCGAAGAAAAGGCGCGGCCCTACACCCACTGCCCTTCCGGCATTCCGCTGATCCAGTT
>JBOHYX010000126.1:0-6990 GCA_050738115.1 Rhodanobacteraceae bacterium | reverse complement strand
CCTGCTCGGCCTCCGGCATCGCGCAGCCGATCACCACGTCGCTGATGCGCTTGACGTCGATGCCGGCGCACTGGTCCAGCGTTTCGCGCAGCACGTGCGCCAGCATGTCGTCGGGCCGGGTGTGGCGGAACACCCCGCGCGGTGCCTTGCCGACCGGCGTGCGCTTGACGGCGACGATGTAGGCGTCCTGGATTTGTTTGGTCATGTCGTTCTCCGAGACAAAGCGAAAGGCCTCATCCGCAAAGGACGCGAAATACGCGAAGAGAGCCAGATCAAAAAAACATGGCTTCCGCTGCCGACGTTCTTGCCGTTTTCGCGTCCTTCGCGTTCTTCGCGGATGAATTCAATTTCTGAGAGGTTTGCCGGTTGCCATGGTGTGGGCGATGCGCGCCTGCGTCTTCGGCATCTGCGCAAGTTCCATGAAATGGTGGCGCTCGAGGTCGAGCAGCCACTGCGCATCGACGCTGCTTCCCCGTTCGACGTTGCCGCCGCACAGGGTGTCGGCGATGCGACTGGCGACCTCCATGTCGTGCTCGGAAATGAAATGACCGGCGAGCATGTTGACGAGCTGGGCCTTGATGGTCGCGGTGCCGACGTCACCGGCCACATGGCTCATCCGCGGCAGCGGCGGGCGCCAGCCGGACCCAGCCAGCGACGCCGCCACGTTCTTCGCGACGTACAGCAGTTCGTTGGCGTTGAACACCACCACGTCGGCGTCGCGCAGCAGGCCAAATTGTTTCGCTTCAAGCGCACTCCCGGAAGCCTTGGCCATCGCCACCGTCTCGAAATAACGCGTGACGTATTCGAACGGATCATCGCCCGACGCCGCACGCGAGCAGCGCTCGGCGATTTCCTTGAGACCACCGCCGGCGGGCAGCAGGCCGACGCCGGCTTCGACCAGTCCGATGTAACTTTCGAGCGCCGCGACCGTGCGCGCGCTGTGCATCTGCAACTCGCAACCGCCTCCCAGGCACAGGCCGCGCACCGCGCTGACGGTCGGCACCAGACCGTGCTGGACCCGCTGCGTCGCGCGCTGGAAATTCGCGATCATGGCCTCGAGTTGCGAGACCTTGCCTGCCTTGAGGAACGCCAGCGCGCCCTTGAGGTTCGCGCCGACCGAAAACACCGGGCCGGTCTGCCATACCACCAGCGCCTTCAGCTTCTGCTCGGCCAACCCGACCGCGTGCTGGACGCCATCCAGTACCGCGTCGTCGAACGCACACATCTTGGTCTTGAACGACACGATGCCGATGTCGTCGGTCCCGAGCGTCCACAGGCGGATGCCGTCGTTTTCCCAGACCGTGGCGCCGATGTCGAACTTTTCGCCGACCAGGGCGTCCGGAAAAAGCTGCCGCCGGTAGACGGGCGCGGACGAGCGCGGGACGTCCTTGTGGGCGTGCGGGGAGTACGAGCCGTCGGCATGGTGCACGCCGCGGCGCCCGTCGGTGACCCATGCGGGGAGGGGTGCCTTGGCCATGGCGTGACCGGCGGCAATGTCCTCGGCTATCCAGCTTGCGACCCGTTGCCAGTCTGCGGCCTGCCAGGTTTCGAACGGGCCGAGCTTCCAGCCGTACCCCCAGCGGATGGCGAAGTCGACGTCGCGCGCCGTTTCGGCGATGCCCTCGAGGTGGTACGCGCTGTAGTGGAACAGGTCGCGGAAGCACGCCCACAGGAATTGTGCCTGCGGGTCCTTCGACTCGCGCAGCTTCGCGAATTGTTCAGCCGGGTTCCGCATCGCCAGGATCGCGGCGACTTCGTCGGATGCTTTTTGTTCCGACGGCCGGTAATCGTGTTTCGCCAGATCGAGCACCTCGATGTCCTTGCCCGCCTTGCGATAGAACCCCGCGCCAGTCTTGGCGCCGAGTGCGCCCTTGCCGATCAGCGCGGCCAGCCAGTCCGGCGTCTTGAAGTGGGCGTGCCACGGATCGTCGGGCAGCGTATCGGCCATGGTCTTGATGACGTGCGCCATGGTGTCGAGTCCGACCACGTCGGCAGTCCGGTACGTTGCCGACTTGGGTCGCCCGATCGCCGGCCCGGTCAATGCGTCGACCGCATCGAAGCCGAGCTTGAACTCTGTCGTGTGGTGCATCGCGGACAGCATCGAGAACACGCCGATGCGGTTGCCGATGAAGTTCGGCGTGTCTTTCGCGACCACCACGCCCTTGCCGAGCGTGGAGGTGAGGAAGGCTTCCAGTCCGTCGAGCAGCGCACGATCGGTCGACTTGCCCGGAATCACCTCGACCAGGTGCATGTATCGAGGTGGATTGAAGAAATGCACGCCGAGGAAGCGGTGGCGCAACTTTTCCGGGAGCGCCTCGGCGAGTTGGTTGATCGAAAGCCCCGAGGTGTTGCTGGCGAGGATCGCGTGCTCCGGGATGTGCGCGGCGACCTTGCGGTACAGGTCCAGCTTCCAGTCCATCCGTTCGGCGATCGCCTCGATCACGAAGTCGCATTCGCCGAGGGCGGCCAGGTTCTCGTCGTAGTCAGCCGGCTGGATGGCACCGGCCCGGGACGGCACCGTCAGCGGCGCCGGCGAAATCTTGCCGAGGCGCTGGATCGCCTTGATCGCGATCCCGTTCTTCGGCCCGTCCTTGGCGGCAAGATCGAACAGCACGGTCTGGATGCCGGCGTTGGCGAGATGCGCGGCGATCTGCGCGCCCATCACGCCGGCGCCGAGTACCGCGGCTTTGCGGATGCGAAGGATATCTGGCATGAAAACTCCGTGGATCATCAGGTGAATCGTCAATACGGGAACCAACTTCCAGAGTATCCCGCTCGAGGCGGCTGTTGTGGACAGTCAGGCCAGGGATGGCCGTTCTGGACTTCCAGATTCGGATGACTTTCCACGCTACCGGTCGTATGGCGAAGCGGCGATCACGGACGATCGCACAACTATGCCCGCAGTCCCGCCGCGGTGAAATGGGTGAGGTGGCGGGCCATCTGTTCGCGGTGCGAGCGTTCGCTTTCGCCGATGCGGCGCCGGATCATGCCGAAGTCGGCCATCGCGTAGGTCAGCGCCCCGACCGCGATGTCCAGGCGCCAATAGAGTTCTTCCCGGTCGAGCTCCGGCAGCAGGCGCGCCAGGGCGGTGGCGAAATCCTTCAGCACATGGCCGTAGTTGTCGGACAGGAACTTGCGCAGGTGTGTATCGTGCTCGGCGAACGCGCGTGCCAGCACGCGCATGAACACCGAGCCGCCGGTATGGTCGAGCGACAGCTCGAGTGCGGGGGTGATGAAGGCATCCAGCACCGATTCGAGGCTGGCGTTGCCGTCCGTCTCGAGCTTCGTCAGCCGTTCCAGCCGGCGCCCGTTCAGCTCGTCCAGTCGCCGCCGGAAAAGCTCCTCGATGAGATTGTCTTTCGAGCCGAAGTGGTAGTTCACGGCGGCCAGGTTGACCTTCGCCGCAGCGGTCACCTGGCGCAGCGAAGCGCCGGCGAATCCACGCTCGGCGAACAGTGCTTCGGCGGCCCCGAGGATCCGCTGGCGCGTCGAGAAGGGGGTGTCGTGCTGCATCGCGATGTTCGTTTCAAACAATCGTTTGAAGTCTATGCCGCCGCGCCGGCGCGGTCAAACCCCGGTCGGCCCGACTGGCAGCGGCGGGTGTGCTCAGCTAGAATTTGTAGTCCTTTTGTGAGCCAACTCCGCATTTTGCACGGCCTTTTTGGGCTATGCTCGTGACCCGAATCCGGTTGCAGTGCGGCCCGCCCGCCTTCATTCGTTCAGCCGAGGAGCCCATGGCGCTGGAGCGCACGCTTTCAATCATCAAGCCCGATGCAGTCGCGAAAAACATCATCGGCGAAATCTACGCGCGCTTCGAAAAGGCCGGCCTCGCGGTGGTTGCCGCGAAAATGAAGCACCTCTCGCGCGTCGAGGCCGAAGGGTTTTACGCGGTGCACCGCGCGCGGCCATTCTTCAAGCCGCTGGTCGAGTTCATGGTGTCGGGCCCGGTGATGATCCAGGTGCTGGAAGGTGAGGCCGCCATCGCGACAAACCGCGAGTTGATGGGCGCAACCGATCCCAGGGACGCCGCGCCCGGCACGATCCGCGCGGATTTCGCGCGCAGCATCGATGCCAACGCGGTGCACGGCTCGGACGGCGCCGATACCGCGCGTTTCGAAATCGGTTACTTTTTCGCCGCGACGGAACTTTGTCCGCGGTAGTTGCCTGCGTTCATCCCGAACGCGGGGATCAAGAACGGCCATAGGCGGCCTGACTTCAGCAAGAGCAGTTCCATGGGGAACGTGAAGGTCAACCTGCTGGACTTGGATCGCACCGGATTGCGTGCGTTTTTCGCCGATCTCGGTGAGAAGCCGTACCGCGCCGACCAGGTCATGAAATGGATTTACCACCGCCTCGAGGGCGATTTCGCGGCGATGACCGATCTCGGCAAATCGCTGCGCGAAAAGCTGCCGGACGTGGCGGTGGTGGCGCCGCCGCGGCCTCTGGTCGACAAGGTGTCGAGCGACGGCACCCGCAAGTGGCTGCTGGGCCTGGATGCCGGCAACGCCGTCGAAACGGTGTACATCCCCGAGCCCACGCGCGGCACCCTGTGCGTGTCATCGCAGATCGGCTGCGGGTTGAATTGCCAGTTCTGTTCCACCGGCGCGCAGGGGTTCAACCGCAACCTCGCGACGTCGGAAATCATCGGGCAGGTCTGGCATGCGGCGCGCCAACTCGGCAACGTCCCGCACCAGCAGCGCCGCATCACCAACGTGGTGATGATGGGCATGGGCGAGCCGATGCTGAATTTCGACAACGTCGTGCGCGCGATGAGCCTGATGCGCGATGACCTGGGGTTTGGCCTCGCCTCCAGGCGCGTCACCCTGTCGACCGCCGGCGTGGTGCCGAAGATCGACGCGCTGGGCGAGCTCGCGGACGTGTCGCTCGCGGTCTCGCTGCACGCCCCCAACGACGAGCTGCGCACCCGCCTGATGCCGATCAACAAGCGCTGGGGCATCGATGAGCTGCTCGACGCGTGCGCGCGTTATGCTGCGCGCCGGCCGCGAGCGATCGTCACTTTCGAGTACACATTGATGAAAGGCATCAATGACATGCCGGAACTGGCACGGCAACTGGTGAAGCTGATGCGTCGCCTGCCGGCCAAGGTCAACCTGATTCCGTTCAACTCGTTCCCCGGCACCTGGTTCGAACGTTCGGATGACGCGACCATCCGCGCGTTCCAGACGATCCTTCTCGACGCCGGCGTACAGGCGATGGTGCGGCGCGCCCGCGGCGATGACATCGACGCCGCATGTGGACAGCTTCGGGGCAAGGTCGCAGACCGCACCCGCCGTCACGCCGAATTCCAGCGCCGCGTCGCGGTGGGCGAGAACGGGGTGCAAGCCGATGCTGCGTAGGGAATGGTACGTACTGGGGGCCATGGCCCTCGCGCTCGGACTGGTCGCCTGCAAGAGCGATCCCGGCATCATCAAGTACCCGTCGCCGATGGGGAGCCTCAAGCAGGCGCCGCGCGACACGACGCAGGAGGACAAGCAGGCCGCCGCGCAAACCCATACCCAGCTCGCCGCAGCGTACATGGGGCAGGGACACCTGAAAGAGGCCGAGGACGCGCTGCGCAAGGCGGTCGCCTTTGACGACAAGTACATTCCAGCGCATACGATGCTGGCGATCCTCGACTGGCGCATCGACCGCCTGCAGGATGCCGACAAGGAGTTCCGGGCCGCCATCGCACTCGACCCCACCAACGGCGACACCAACAACAACTACGGAAAGTTCCTGTGCGAGCAGGGCCAGCGCGAGGCGGCGATGCGGCACTTCCAGCGCGCCCTGGCCGATCCCTTCTACAAGACACCGGCGGTCGCCAACACGAACGCGGGCGGCTGCCTTCTGAAGTCGAAGGATTACGCCGGCGCGACGCGCTACCTGCACAAGGCTCTCGAGCTCCAGCCCGCCTACGGGCCCGCGCTGCTCGACATGGCAGAGTTGGACCTCTCGAACAACCAGGCTTTCGCAGCACGGGGATACATGCAGCGGTTCGAATCGGCGGGACAGGCGACCCCCGAGTCGCTGCTGCTCGGCTATCGGATCGCCATCCGTCTCGGTGACAAGGACGCGGCCGCCAACTATTCCAATCGTCTGCAGGATCAGTTCCCGAATTCGGCGCAGGCGCAATCGCTCAATGGTTCCAGTCAATGATCGATCGCAAAGACACCCCGGATTTGTTTGCGCTGCGCAAAGCGCCGGATGCAGCGCCGCCAGGCGGGTCCGGCGCATCCGCGTCCACCGGGTTCGGGCGGCGCCTGGGTACGGCCCGCGCCGCGCGCGGCTTGTCGCTCGCCGCGTGCGGGCGCGAGCTGCACTTGCCGGTCAAGGTGCTGCGGCGCCTCGAGTCGGATGACTTCGGCGCACCCGACGACTTCGTGTTCCTGCGTGGCGCCTTGAAGGGGTACGCGGCCTTCCTCGGGCTGCCGCCGGGCAGTTGCGATGACGTGCTGCGCGCGGCGGCGCCGGTGAGCCAGCCGGCGCTGGTTTCCGTGGCGCGGACTTCGCGACCGCGCTGGCTCCTGCAACGCTACGGCACCGCCGCGACGTACATCGTGCTGACGGCGACCATCGCGGTGCCGTTGGTGGTACTGGGGTTGCGTGGCGGGCTGCAGCGGCCGGTCGCGCGCATCGTCTCGCTGGACCAGCCGGCCGCGTCCACCCAGGCGGTACCCGTCCCGCCACCGTCGCACAGGGTGGCGATCACGCCGCCGCCCGATCTCGCACCGTTCCGCGCATCCATGACGCCATTCGCGGCGATCGGGCTGGGTGAAAACGACCAGACGGGGAGCGCGGCCGACGCCACGGAAACCGCGGCGCCGCCAGCCGATGCGGCCCCGGCCCAACACACCCTGACGGTGGCCGCCAGCGCCGACTGCTGGTTCGAAATCACCGATGCCGACGGCAACAAGATCGCTTCCGGCATGCTGCGCGCCGGCGACACGCGCACCTGGCACTCGAGCGGGCTGTTGCACGTGACCCTCGGCA
>JBOHYX010000125.1:0-6995 GCA_050738115.1 Rhodanobacteraceae bacterium | reverse complement strand
GCGATTTAGCGCGACGCCGACAAGCGTTCCTGTCCTACGCCGTTTCCCGCTCCGCGAGCCCCAGTTCGGCGATCATCCGCTTGCGGATCTCGAATTTGCGGATCTTGCCGGTCACCGTCATCGGAAATTCCGGGACCACGCGGACGTAGCGCGGGATCTTGTAATGCGCGATGCGGCCTTCGCAGAACGTCCGTATCGCCTCGATCGTGACCGCACCCGGATCCTGGCCGGCCTTGACGATGATCCACGCGCACAACTCCTCGCCATACTTGTCGTCCGGAACGCCCACCACGGTCACGTCCTGCACCGCCGGGTGCTTGTACAGGAATTCCTCGACCTCGCGCGGATAGACGTTCTCGCCGCCGCGGATGACCATGTCCTTCAGGCGCCCGACCACGTTGCCGTAGCCGCGTTCGTCGATCGCGATGAGATCGCCGGTGTGCATCCAGCCATCTTCATCGAGGACTTCGCGGGTCTTCTCCTCGTCGTTCCAGTATCCCAGCATCACGGAGTAACCTCGCGTGCACAACTCCCCCGGCGTGCTGCGCGGCACGATGTCGCCCGCGCTGTCGATCACCTTGCAATGGAGGTGCGGCTGCACCCGCCCGATGCTCGACACGCGGTCGTCAAGATCGTCGTCGCCCCCCGTCTGGAAGCTGACGGGGCTGGTTTCGGTCATGCCATAGGCGATCGTCACGTCGCGCATGTGCATCCGCTCGACGACCTCCTTCATGATGTCGACCGGACACGGCGAGCCCGCCATGCAGCCGGTGCGCAGGCTCGACAGATCGAAACCCGCAAACTCCGGGTGCGAGAGCTCGGCGATGAACATGGTCGGCACGCCGTACACGCTGGTGCAGCGTTCGTCGGCAATGCACTTGAGCACCGCCAGCGGATCGAACCCGTCGGACGGATACACCATGGTGGCCGCGTGGGTCAGGCAGCCGAGGTTGCCCATGACCATCCCGAAGCAGTGGTACAGCGGCACCGGGATGCACAGGCGGTCGCCCGTCCTGAAGCCCTGGCAGGCGCCAACGAAAAAGCCGTTGTTGAGGATGTTGTGGTGCGACAGCGTGGCACCCTTGGGCAAACCGGTGGTGCCACTGGTGAACTGGATGTTGATCGCGTCATGGCAGTCCAGCGCATGCCCGATGCGGGTGAGTTCCGCCGCCAGTTCCGGCGTCGCCAGCGTTTCGATGTCATCGAAGCGGAGCCACCCTGCGCGCGGCGCGCCGCCGATCTTGATCACGCGCCGCAGGTGCGGCGCACGCGTCGCGTGCAACTCGCCGGCGTGGCTCGCGACTTCCGGCAACAATTCCTCCACCATCGCGACGTAGTTGCTGGACTTGAAGCTTTCGGCCGCGACCAGCGCGCTGATCTCGACCTTGTTCAAGGTGTATTCGAGCTCGCTGGTGCGATACGCCGGGTTGATGTTGACCAGGATCATGCCGGCCTTGGCCGTGGCGAACTGGATCAGCGCCCACTCGACCTTGTTGGGCGACCAGATGCCGACGCGATCGCCGCGCTCCAATCCGAGCGCGAGCAGGCCCGCGCCGATGCGATCGGCACGATCGTTGAGTTGCGCCCAGGTCAGGCGCACCCGCTGATGCACCGACACCAGCGCTTCGAGATCCGGTTGACTGCGCGCGACACTCTCGAGCGTCTGGCCGATCGTCTGCGTCAGCAAGGGCGGTTGGGTCGCGCCCGTGACGATGCTTGGATTGCCCATGTGACCCTCCCGTCCGTCGCGGCGTGCTTTGCATGGTGTTGACCCGTCCACGGTACTACTCCGGATCGCGCCGGTAAAATCCGCTGCCGCGGAGGCGGCCAGCGCGGTCGCCGGCAGGATCCGCAGGCAACCCCGCCGTTTCAGTGGCGGCTTGCCGTGGCCGCGCCGACGGCGTCCGCGGCCTGCTGGTCCAGCCAAGTTTCCAGTCCCTGCGTGAAGACCTCGACGTCTGGACCGAGCAACTCGCGCGCGCGCGCCGGGGACTGCGGATTCCTGCGCTCGCGCAATTGCGCGAGATGGTGATCCATCAGCCCCTCGTGGATGTGCGCGTGGCGATCCGGGGCACCTGCGTGCGCGCGTGCGATGCGCTGGTAGGCGGAAAGCCCCTCGCGCAATTCGCGCGCCAGCACCGGCACCGCATCCACGCGGCCGTAATGCGTGAGATAAACGTGCACGGGCGACTTCGCGAGCAGCCGTCGAAGCGTCGCCTCCCACGCCGCGGGGTCGAACTGGTTCGGGCTGGTCGGCGGGACGATGAAATTGCCGCACGCGTCGTCGAAGTCGCGATAGGAGACGCCGAACACGTCGCCCGTGAACCAGCCACGACTCGTCGCATCCCAGATCGCGTAGTGGTGGCGCGCGTGGCCCGGCGCATCGATGAACAGCAACGGCCGGTTGCCGAGTGCGAACGTGAAGTCGCGATCCGCCGCCACGTCGGCAACGATGACGCGTGCCTCCGGGACCGGCACGATTTCGCCATAGGTCGCGCGCATCACCTCGGGTCCGTACACGGCGGTCGCGGCCGCGATCAACCGCGACGGATCGATCATGTGCTTCGCGCCACGCGGGTGGATCACCAGCCGCGCGTTCGGCAGTTCCCGAATCAGCGCGCCCGTCCCTCCCGCATGGTCGAGGTGGACGTGCGTCGGCATCACGTAATCCACCGCCGTGCGCGCCACGCCGAGTTCGGCCAGCGCGTCGAGAATATGCGGCACAGACCGGCTGGTCCCGGATTCGACGAATGCGTAGTGCCCCTCATTGCCGATCAGGTAGCAGGCCGCCATCCCGGGCCGGTGCTGCTCGGTGTCGATGCACACGATGTCGTCGTTCAATTGCTGGTAGTTTGCCAAGGTTTGCACCTCCATCCACTTCGTATCGACCATCATGCACACACCCGCGAGCGCCGGCGCTGGAGCGGGCAAGTCGCGTGACGGGGTCCAACAAGCATATCGCCGGGTGCTGGGGCATGGCGGGATCGCGACCGGCAACCTTCCGCGACCGGACGCACGGCCGCGTGAGTCGCGCGTCACACCCGTCGGCCCCGCGGCAGAGCCGATGCATGGCATCATTCATCCATGGCCGACATCCCATCGAACCACGGCATGGTCGCGAACTGCGCCGCGTACGGCGCGGACGGGAAAAAGATCCGCGACATCACCCTCGACGAGATCAGCGAATTCCTCGCGCGTCCCGGCGGTTTCGTGTGGGTCGGCCTGGTCGAGCCCGACGAAGCGTGCCTGGGCAAACTGCAGTCCGAATTCGGACTCCACGAGCTCGCCGTGGAGGACGCGCACACCGCCCACCAGCGACCGAAGATCGAACCCTACGGAGATTCGCTGTTCATCGTCGCGCAGACCGCGCAGATGGCCGACGGCAACATCGGCTTCGGTGAAACCCACATCTTCGTCGGCAGGCGCTATCTGCTGAGCGTGCGCCACGGCGCTTCGCAAGCCTACGCGCCGGCGCGGCGCCGCTGCGAGCAGACGCCCGAACTGCTGGCGCTCGGCCCGAGTTACGCGCTGTACGCGATCCTCGATCTCATCGTCGACAACTATCTGCCGATCGTGCAGGACTTCAAGCAGGAACTGCAGGATCTGGAGCACGACATCTTCGGCGACGTCTCCAACCGCGACGTCACGCGGCGCCTGTATGACATGCAACGCGACCTCCTGACCCTGAGGCTCGCCGCCACGCCGCTGCAGGACATCCTCGGTCAGCTCGTGCGGCTGCATCCCGAGTTGATCCGCGACGCGGTCCGCCCCTACTTCCGCGACGTCCAGGACCACGTCGCGCGCGCCAGCGACGCGATCGGTTCCATGCGCGAGATGCTGGGCGCCGCCATCAACGTCAACCTGTCGCTCATCAACGTACGCCAGAACGAGGTCGTCAAGCGCCTTGCCGGCTGGGCGGCGCTGCTGGCAGCGCCCACGCTGCTCGCGAGCTGGTACGGCATGAACTTCCACGACATGCCCGAACTGGCCAGCCGCTATGCCTACCCTGCGATCATCGCGGCTACCATCGTGATCTGCGTCGGGCTCTTCATTGTGCTGAAGCGCGCGAAGTGGCTGTAATCTCGGGCGGCGCGGGCTCCACCACCGGGGCGCGCCGTGCCATCCACAGCAGGATCACGCCGACGATGATCAGCGGGATCGATTGCAACTGGCCCATCGTGAACCAGCCGGTGTGGAACAGGTAGCCGAGCTGCGGGTCGGGCTCGCGGATGAACTCCATCGCGAACCGGAAACAGCCGTAGAGCAGCCCGAACAGGCCGGAAACCGCGTAGCGGCGCCGCGGCTTGATCGAAAATATCCACAGCACCGTGAACAGCACGATGCCTTCGAGGAACAGCTCGTACAGCTCCGAGGGCTGGCGCGCGTAGGCGTCCAGCACGCCGCTCGGATACAGCGCGTGCAACTGGCCGACGCTCATGCCGGCGAACTTCGGATTTTCCTGCAGCGCGTGCGGATAGATCATCGCCCACGGCAGGTTGCTGATCTTGCCCCACAGCTCGCCGTTGATGAAGTTGCCGAGACGTCCCAGTCCGAGCCCGATCGGTACCAGCGGCGCGACGAAGTCGACCACGTCGAAATAGTGTTTCACCGTCGCCCGATGCCGCCACCACCACCACAGGCTCGCGACCAGCACGCCCAGCAGGCCGCCGTGGAAGGACATGCCGCCGTCCCACACCTGGAACAGCTCGAGCGGATTGGTCCACACCCAACTGATCGGCTGGTAGGTGAGCATGTACCAGACGCGTCCGCCCACGATGATGCCGAGCATCACGTAGAACGCGAGATCAAGGAACGCATCACGATCCACCGCGAGCCGCCCGAGTCGGCGCCGGTATTCGCCCAGCACGAGCCCGCCGATGAAACCGCCAAGGTACATCAGCCCGTACCAGCGCACCCCGAACGCGCCGATGTGGAAGGCGATGGGATCGATGTCGACGAAGAAGGGGTGGCCCATGTGTGTGCCAGACGGAACCGCAACCGATCATTCTACAGTGCAACCGCGCGACACCGGCAAAGGTGCCCGCCGCGTGCGAGAATCACGGCATGTCGGTTCGCCGCCCGTGCATCCTGCCCGACGTGCTCGCTCCCGGGCTACGGGTGGTGTTCTGCGGCACCGCACCGGGCACCCGTTCGGCGCGCGAGGGCGCGTACTACGCGCATCCCGGAAACCACTTCTGGCGCACGCTGTTCGATGTCGGGCTCACGCCGCGGCGGCTGGCGCCACACGAATTCCGCGTCGTGCCGGGATTCGGAATCGGGCTGACGGACATCGCCAAGCACGCGTTCGGCTCCGACGCCGAACTACCGCGCGCGGCGTTCGATGCCGCGGCGCTCCGCCGAAAGCTTGCGCGTTACCGGCCGTCCATCGTTGCGTTCACCAGCAAGAATGCCGCGCGCGCGGCGCTGGGCGCGCCACCGCGCGATCTCGATTACGGTGAGCAGGACGCGCCGCTCGCACGCAGCCGCGTATTCGTGCTGCCCTCGCCGTCCGGCCAAGCGCGCGGGTTCTGGAGCATCGCGCCATGGCGTCACTTGGCGGACGTCGTACGGGCACAGCCCGGGCCGACGGACGCATAGCACGGATGGAGCGCGGCGCAATCCGGGGCTTCATGGCGCACCGCCCCGGATTTCGCGGCTGCGCGGCTTCATCCGCGCTACGGGGCTGACGCTCGCTCAACGTCAGTGGAACAGGTCCTTCAATCTGGTCAGAAACGAGCCCGAGCGCATGTGTTGCATCATGCGCCCCCATTGCGCTTCGGCACGCACACTCCGCTCGTAGCCGCGCTCTTCATCCTTCATGAGATCCAGCACGCGCGCGTCTTCGTCGGCGTCCAGCCAATAGCCATGCCGATTCGGGCAAAACTCCATCTCCATGTCGTATGCCCGATAGTTGAAACGCTGCAGCCCCGCCCCGCACACCGGGCACTTCTGCGTCGTCGGCGTGGAACTGAAAACCAATGTTCCCTTTTCATCCTCGCCAAGATCGAACGCCTCGTTTTCGAGTTGGTCGAGTTCCTGCGCGTCCAGCCACATGCCCTTGCAGGACGGACAGACGTTCGTGCCAACCTTGTGCCTGACCTCGGAAACCAGATCAAGATTGCATTTGGGGCACTTCACGGTTACCTCCACCCGAGGAGCGTCCTGCTCGTGCATGCAGTCCCCATCGGACCGCGGGCGCGTCCGCCCTCACACCGCCGCCTGCCCGCGCTTGCGCACGATCAGCATCGCGAGTTCCAGCGACTGCTCGTAGTTCAGCCGCGGATCGACGGTCGACTTGTAGGCCCGGCCGAGGTCGGCCTCCGACAGGTTGCGCGCCCCGCCCATGCACTCGGTGACGTCCTCGCCGGTCAATTCGAGGTGCACGCCGCCGAGGCGTGTGCCGGCTGCCGCGTGGATGTCGAAAGCCTGCTCCAGTTCGCTGCGGATGCTGGCGAACCGGCGCGTCTTGACACCGTTGCCGAGCTTCTCGGTGTTGCCGTGCATCGGATCGCACACCCACAGCACGCGCCGGCCGGTCGCCTTCACCGCCTCGATGAGGCGCGGCAGGTGCTCGGCGATGCCCTTGGCGCCCATCCGGTGGATCAGGGTGAGTCGGCCGGGTTCGTCATCGGGATTCAGCACGTCGAGCAATGCACACAACTGGTCGGCATGCATCGCCGGTCCGACCTTGATGCCCATCGGGTTGCTGATGCCACGGCAAAATTCGACGTGCGCACCGTCCAGGGCCGCCGTGCGCATCCCGATCCACGGGAAATGCGTGGAAAGATCGAACCACCCGGCGCGCCGCGGCACCTGCCGGGTGATGGCCTGCTCGTAGGGCAGCAGCAGCGCCTCGTGCGAGGTGTAAAAGTCGGCACGGCGGAAGCTCGCGATCGGCTGGCCGGCGAGCGTCTCCATGAAATGCATCGCGTTGGAGATGCTGTCGACCATGCGGTGGTACTCGGTCGCGAGCGGCGCGCGATCGACCCACGCCA
>JBOHYX010000124.1:0-7014 GCA_050738115.1 Rhodanobacteraceae bacterium | reverse complement strand
CCCTCGTCACCGGGTCGCGCGCAGGCGCGCTCCTACACCGTTTTTTGAATTCTCCAGATGCCGAAAGGCTTTGCCTCCGGATCCAGTTTGAGCCGCTGCCATTTGGTGCGCCAGGTGAAGCGGTAGTTTTCCATCAGGTCCTCGACATCGATCGAGTCGTCGTCGTCGAGGCCCAGCATGTAGAGCGGGAGTTCGCTGTCCGCTTCGTGCGGATGGTGCGGATCGAGGTTCACGGCGATCAGGAGGACGTTGTCGCGGTCCGCGGTCGCCTTGCTGTAGAAAATCACGTTGTCGTCATGCGCGGGGTGGAAGCGCAGGTTCGCCACTTCCTGCAGCGCCGGGTTTTCGCGGCGTATGCGGTTGAGCCGCGCGATGTCGTCGCGGATGTTGCCCGGCGCGTCGAAGTCGCGCACCTTGAGCTGGTACTTCTCGGAATCGAGGTATTCTTCGCGGCCCGGAATGGCTGCGGCTTCGCAGAGCTCGAAACCGCTGTACACGCCCCACAGGCTCGACAGCGTCGCCGCGAGCGCGGCCCGGACGCGGAACGCCGCGCGGCCGCCGGTCTGCAGGAACGGCGGGTTGATGTCGGGCGTGTTCACGAAGAAGTTTGGCCGCAGGTACTCCTTCGGGAGGTCGTCGGTCAGTTCGGTCAGGTACTCGGCGAGTTCGGCCTTGGTGTTGCGCCACGTGAAGTAGGTGTAGGACTGCGTGAAGCCCACCTTGGCCAGCTTCTGCATCATCTTGGGCCGGGTGAAGGCTTCGGCCAGGAAGATCACGTCCGGGTGCAGATCCTGCACTTCGCGGATCAGCCATTCCCAGAACGGCACGGGTTTGGTGTGCGGGTTGTCGACCCGGAAAATCCGCACACCCTGCTCGATCCAGAACAGCACCGCGTCGCGCAGCGCGTACCACAGCGAGGGCAGGGCGCCGCGATAGAAGTGGACGTTGACGATGTCCTCGTATTGCTTGGGCGGATTTTCGGCGAACCTGATGCTGCCGTCCGGGCGCCAGTCGAACCATTCCGGGTGCTCGGTGATCCATGGGTGGTCGCGCGAACACTGGATCGCGAAATCGAGCGCGATCTCGATGCCGTGCGCCTGCGCCGCGGCGACGAGCCGCCGGAAGTCGTCGAGCGTGCCGAGTTCGGAGTGCACCGCGTCGTGGCCGCCTTCTGCCGAGCCGATGGCCCAGGGGCTGCCGGGATCGCCGGGCGCGGCCGCGAGCGCGTTGTTGCGGCCCTTGCGGTGGGTCCCGCCGATCGGATGGATCGGCGGCAGGTACAGCACGTCGAAGCCGAGGTCGCGCACGTACGGCAAGCGCGCGATCACGTCATCGAAGGTGCCGTGGCGCTGCGCATCGTTGCCGGCCGAGCGCGGGAACATCTCGTACCACGCGCCGAAGATCGCCGCCCTGCGGTCGACGATCACCTCGAGCGTGTGCCGGTAACGCGCCAGATCGGTGCGCGGCGCCGCGCGGCGCATGCGCTCCAGCAAATCATCCTGCAGCAGGATCGCGGCGTGATCGGATTCCGCATCGTCGAGGCGCCGCACCGTTGCGGCGAGCGCGCGCCGGTCCGCGCGTTTGGCGTGCGCCGCAGCTTCGGCGACCAGCCCGTGGCCTTCGATCGCTTCCAGCTCGACCGGCTGGCCGGCCTCGCGTTTTTTCAGGAAGTCGCTGCGCCAGGTCGCGAAACGATCGCGCCACGCGACGATCGTGTACTGCCGGCGCCCGATCGCCTCGAGCGGGAATCGACCGCGCCAGCGATCGTTGTCGACCGCCGCCATCGGCGCCTCGCGCCACGCCGGCGCTTCGGCGTCGCGCCAGCGCACGCACGCGGCGAGCGCGTCATGCCCATCGCAGAGGATGTCCGCCCAGACCTCGAGCGCGTCGCCGGCGACGCGTTTGACCGGATGACGTCCGCAGTCGATTTCCGGCCAGACGTTTTCGATCACGACGCGCCCCGCCGGCGACCGGCGCGGCGGGGTGATGGCCGAGCGCCGCGACCCGGCAGCTTCGGGCGGGCCCACAGCGTCCTTGTGTGAATCTCCATTCATTGCGTGCAGAACTGGCGGGCGACAGTGCGGGAACCCCCTGGCGCGTTTCCAGTATAACCAATCCTTCCCGCGCGGCCCTGATGCTTCACTGTGCGCGCACGCTGGCCGTGCGAGCACCGCGCCGCCTTTCATCCCCCTCTCCCCCGAACAGCTTCACCGTTGGGGGTGAGCCGGCGGGGTGGATGCAGCCTCCGCACCCATCGCGCCGGCGAACGCCCGCAGGGCGGGGTCGGGGTGAGGGGGAAGACGCGCCGCTCGTGACAGGCTGCCCTCATCGCCTGACGCAGCGAGTCATCGCACTCGCGTGCGAGGAAGAGATACAAGCGCGAAGCATCTGGCTGCACATGGAGATCGCCACGCCTGCCGATGAGCGCGCTGTGGCGGATCGTTGCCGCCGTTACCATGCCCGTTCCAATTGACGCGTTCCAATCGACGCGTTCCAATCGACCCCGTAGCTCAGTTGGATAGAGCGGTCGCCTCCTAAGCGGCAGGTCGCGCGTTCGAATCGCGCCGGGGTCGCATCCAGCTCGTGTGTGTCGTTTCGTTCGCGCATCTGCGTGTTTGCGAGGCGCGGTACGCTTTCCTCAATGCCCAGTCGTCCACCCGGACCGCCAGCCATGCGAAGAAGAATCTGGGCCTTGGCTCGCGGCGGATCAGTGGCTCGCACGCGCGTAGCGCGCGGGCGACTTGCCAGCACTACGTGTGAACGCCACGCTGAAGGCACTGACTGAGCGATAGCCGACGCGCTCGGCAATCTCGGCGATGCGGCTTCCGTTTTGCCGCAGAAGCTGCTTTGCCAAAGCCATGCGCCACGCGAGCAGGTACGCCATGGGTGCCACGCCGACCTTCCGCTTGAAGCGCTCGAAGAACGCCGAGCGGGAAAGCGCGGCTTCCTTGGCAAGATCAGCCATCGTCCACGCGTGGGACGGCCGCTCGTGCATCGCGCGGATGGCATGCGCAATGCGCAGATCGGCGAGCCCTCGCGCAAGACCTTGCGACGTCGCGGCGCCGGCCGTCGACCGCAGCGCCTCGATGAACAAGACCTCCAGCAACCGGGAAAGCACGACATCCCGCGCCGGCAGTTGCCCGCGCGATTCGTCGCCCACCAGCTTGACCAGCTGCGCCAAGCGTCCAGCGCAACGAACATGCACGAGCTGCGGCAACAACGGCACCAGCAAGTCGGCATCGGGTGAAGCGAAACTGCAATACCCAATCAACATGCGCACGTCAATGGGGCCGCCGGGTGCGCCAACCCTGAATTCTCCGTTGCCGAGCGCGACCGGGGGCGACTCGTTGCGCTCGGCTGACGGTTCGCGACTGGCCACCCGCAGATGGCGCGCGGCGGGAAGCAGGAGGAAGTCGCCGGCCTCCCCGTCGATCGTTGCCCCCCCGTCAACGGTGAGTTGGCAACCGCCTTCGAGGATCACGCCGTAGAAGGGTTCCCTGGTGTCCGGTGGCGTAATGCGCCAAGGGCCGGCCCCCACGACCGTCTTGGAGAACAGTGCACTCGGCTGCAGCAGCAGGACCATCTCGGCCAGTGGGTCAATCAATTCCGGACTCTCGCGAATAAAACACGACGTTCCATGGTAGAGCGTACGGGTCGAGCCGTCTATCGTGGCTCCACCGTTCGTCAAACCAGGAAACACGATGAAAACGATTCTGATCACCGGCTGTTCCTCCGGCTTCGGCCGCGAAATCGCCCGTTATTTCCTTGACCGTGACTGGCAGGTCATCGCCACCATGCGCACTCCGCGCGCAGACATCCTGCCTCGGTCGGAGCGTTTGCGTATCCTGCCGCTGGACGTGACCGATCCTGACAGCATCCGCGCCGTCGTGGATGCCGCCGGGCCGATCGACGTGCTGGTCAACAACGCTGGCATCGGCGCGGCCGCCCCCTTCGAGTTGACGCCGGTGACACTGGCGCGCGAGCTGTTCGAGACCAACACGATCGGCACGATGGCAGTGACGCAGGCCGTGCTGCCACAGTTCCGGCAACGCCGCGCGGGCGTCATCGTGAACATCACGTCGAGCGCGACACTGAAAGCCCTGCCGATGATTTCGCTGTATACAGCCAGCAAGGCGGCGGTCAACGCGTTCACCGAGTCGATGGCATTGGAACTTGCGCCGTTCAACATCCGTGTGCACCTGGTGGTGCCGGGCCGCTCGCCCGAGACACGCTTTGGCGACAATGCGCGTGACCACGCACGCGGAGCGGGATTCGACCATGCGGCCTATGCCGAACTCGGGCAGCGTTTCATGACTCAACTGGCCAGTGCCGCGGGTCCGATCACCTATGCCAGGGACGTCGCGGAAGCCACGTGGCGCGCAGTGAACGACGCTGCGGCCCCGATGCGTATTCCCGCTGGAGAGGACGCCGTGGCTTTGGCTGAAGCTGCCTGAAACGCACTTCGATAAAACCGGAGCCCGGGGCAGCACTGCGCCAACCCTGATGCTCGGCTGCAAGTCGGCGGCGACTTTGAACGTCGCAAGTCGCCGTCTCCGCAGGTTTGGCCGTCCACCGCCCCGAATGGATGCAACCCTCGCGCGACGTGGTGCGTCCTGCACAAGCCGGAGGCGGGTCCGGCAGTGCGGGCGCTCCACTTTCGCGCCACTTACACGTTTTGCCTGCCAGCATGCGTGCATTGCACAAGCGCCGCATGGCAAAGGAAGCGTGGATGGGGCGACGAATCCTGTACGGGGTCTACCACTGGGGCCTCGGTCACGCGACGCGCAGCCTCGGGCTGATCCAGGCGTTGATCGCGCGGGGCGATGAAGTGATCGTCATGATGCAGCCGGGCCCCGGCATGCACCTGCTGAAATCGGAATTGGGCGACGCATGCGAGTATTTCCCGTTTCGCGACACGCCTGCCCCGTTCAGCCGTTATCCGGCAATTTTCTACCTTCGCATGACCGCCTCGATGCCGTGGGTGCTGGCGGGCTATCGGCGTGAGCATCGGGTGGTGGACGAACTGGTCGCGAAGCGTCATCTGGATTGCGTGGTTTCCGACAGTCGCTTCGGCGTCTGGTCGAGCGCGGTGCCGAGCTATTGCATTTTCCATTCGATCCATCAGGTGGTGCCTTTTTTCAGCCGATTCACGCAGCGCTTCACGGAACGGGCCCAGCGCGACCTGCTGAAGGGCTTTACGGCCATCCTGGTACCCGACGTCGCCGAAAAGGGCGGCCTGTCGGGATGGCTGGGCCATGATCCGGATTTCGACTGGGGCGAGGGCCGGCTCATTTACATCGGGCCGCTGTCCGCGGTGCCGTGCATGGACGTCGAACAGGACATCGACGTGTTTTTCTCGGTTTCGGGCATCGAGCCGCAGCGTGGGTTGCTGGAGCAAATGGTGCTCGACGCCTTGCCGAAGCTCCCCGGCCGGGTCGTGGTGACGCTGGGCCGGCCGGGACACGGCGGCGAACGCCGCCAGATCGCCGGCGCCACGGTGTACGGCTACCTCGACCGCGCGCGCCAGGGCGAGATGCTCAACCGCGCGAAGCTCGTAATGACGCGCTCGGGCTACACCACGCTGATGGAACTCGCGGGGCTCGGCCGCAACGCCCTGTTCGTCGCGACGCCGGGGCAGAGCGAGCAGGAATATCTTGCGCGTTTCCATCGCGAGCGTGGCCACGTCTGGTCGGTCGAGCAGAAGCACGTGGACATGCCGCGCGATCTCGAACGTGCAAGGGGCGCGAGCGGCATCCCGCGGATCGATGCCACGGCGTCGGTGGGCACGTTTCTGGCGGCGATCGGCTGAAGGCCGGCCCGCGGTGGCCGGGTTCGACTGCGAGCGATCCAGCGGCGCCGTCCCATGGCCTGGGTTGTCGACAAGCCAGAGGGATGCGGATCCGACGCGGCAGCCGATCCGCAGCCGGGTGTATCCGCGTCAACGGGAAACTTCCTTGCGGCCCTCGGCTGACCCCTCGCGGTGGTGCGACGGGATTTCGTGCCATAGCAGGCCAACGATTGGCGCACACAGCAGCCAGATCGCGCCGGTCCACACGATCCGGAATCCCAGCATCATCGCGAGCCCGTTGGTGTAGTCGATGCCCCACGCGCGCGCCGCCAGCATGCCGAGGATCTCGACGGTGCCGATCTGGCTGAACAACCCTGCGCCGATCAGGATGACCGCGAGCGAAAACATGTAGATCGTCGCCGAGGTGAGATAGTCGAGGTGATGGACGTCCATCCCGCGGCCGACCAGCCAGAATGCGACGGTGAGTGCGCCCAGGTACATCGCGGCGAGCACGATGCTGATCGTGACGAGCACCGGCGTCGACAGCTTGCGCAGGCCGCGCAGCATTTCGATACCGGATTTTGCGCCCGTGCGCATCCACTCGTACGGCAGCTTCGCAAGGTGGGGGTGCGCCTTCTCGCCGAACAGCACGCCGCCTGCCGCCAGCAGCGCGAACAGGGCCAGCAGGGCCACTGCAATCCAGTGGACGTCGGGCCAGCCCGGGATGCCGACCACCGCGAGGAACAGGAACACCACCGCGATCTCGGCCAGCAGCATCATCACGGTTGCCGAAGAGCTGCGCCCGATGTGGACGCGACGCGACGCCGAGAGCACCCAGTTCTGCGAGAACATCCCGAGTGGAAGTGTCACGGTCATCTCGCCCACCGCGAGTGCCAGCCAGAACGGGCGCGCTGGAATGCGGACGTCGACCTGGCTGAGCATCAGCCGCAGTTGTGCGGCTTTGCAGGCGAGGTAGCACGCCGCCGCGGCAAGCGACAGCAGCAGGACCCGCGCCGGGAGCTGGACGACCCGGGCGATCACCTTGTGGACGTCGCCGAGGCTGAAGGCGAACACCAGCAACGCGGCCGCGAGCAACAACGGCAGGATCACCTGGGGCTTCAGCAGGCTGCGCGCGTGGGAAAGCGCTTTCAGCACGGGAGAATCCGCTCGCGATCCGGCAGCAGGTCGGCGAGGTTGTTGTCCAGGTACCGCGCGATGTTTGCGGG
>JBOHYX010000123.1:0-7033 GCA_050738115.1 Rhodanobacteraceae bacterium | reverse complement strand
CGTCCCCGACGTGCAATGATGATTTCGCTCTCTTGGCCGTCCTCGATAGCCTTCACCAGACGCGACAAGTCGGACTTGGCCTGAAACATATTGACGGATGGCATGGTGCTATTCCTGCGGTTCGCTGGCGGTATACCAGATGTTGGCTAGCTTTAGCTAACTGTCAGTGACTCCCGAGGCCGAAACCTGCATCGGATCATCCGCAGCAACATTCCGAATGGGCGGCATGACCTACACCTGCGCCTTCTGCAGAGCCCCGTGGACCACAAGTACACTTGCCATGGCCATTAAGCTAGCTTACAATCCAGCTTGATGCGGAGAACGACCATGCGTCGAGTCGGAGCCTTCGCGGCCAAAAATACGCTTGGCACCCTGTTGGACCTGGTGGAAGCCGGGGAAGACGTCGTCATCACCCGGCGTGGCAAGCCGGTCGCGCGCATGACCAACGCGCAGTCCCAGGACCAGGCGAGCAACCGTGCGGCGGATGCCGCGGCACGTATCCGCGCCCGCGCGGCGCGGGTGGCAGGTCCGGTCACGTGGGCCGAATGGAAAAGCCTGCGCGACGACGGCCGCCGATGAGTCTGGTGCTGGACTGTTCGGTGGCGCTGGCGTGGCTGATGCCGGACGAGCAGTCCAGCACCGCACAGGCAGTGCTGGACCGCGTCGTCGCCAGCCGCGCGTGGGTGCCTTCTCTGTGGCACCTTGAAATCGGCAACAGCCTCACCGCGGCCGTGCGTCGCAAATGCATCGACGCGGCATTCCGGGATGCATCTTTGGCCGATCTGGCGCTGTTGAACATCCAGGTCGACCCCGATACCCATCGCTTCGCCTGGACCGACACGCTGCGCCTCGCGCAAACGTACCAGTTGACGCTGTACGACGCGGCCTACCTCGAACTCGCGAAGCGCCTAAGCCTGCCGCTGGCGACGCTCGATCGCGATCTGCGCGCGGCCGCAGTGGCGCAGAATGTTCCAGTCCTGGCATGAACCGGTACGACCATGCGGCACCGTCAGTGGCGTGACCTTACGAGAAACAACGACTCGCCGACCGCTCTATTCTCGTCATTCCGGGGCTGCCCGCGCTCTTTGCGGGCAGAACCCGGAATCCAGGCCTTCAATCTTTTCGCCACCAGAGCTGGATTCCGGGTTCCGTCGCCGATGGAGCCGGCGACGGCCCCGGAATGACGATTTCGAGTTTCTCGGCGAGCACCTGCCCCGTGCGCGGAGCTGAAAGGCTGACGACCAAGGCGACGTAGCCGACGAATACACCCTCAACCGTCAAACCATGCTTGGCCAGTTGCGCGGCGAACTTTTCGCGGGACAGCACGCCCTCGAGTTCGGCGAGCAACGCGGTGCTGCTGAAAAGCTCGATCCGTCGTGCCAGCGCGGCATCGATCAAGCAGCCCGGCGTTCCGCGTCACAACAGGCCGGAGAGCGCGGTGTTGGTATCAAGGACGAGCCGCACGCCGCTGCTCGGCGCGGTACGCGGCGATCTCGGCTTGAATCTCTTCCGGCGTCATCGGCGGCAACGGATCGTCGGCGAGCTTGGCGCGTGCAGCCTGCAATTCGCCCAGTCGCTCGCTGCACAGGCTTTGGCGCAACAGGGACTCGATCTTGTCGGACGCGAGCAGACCAGCGCGGGCGGCTTCCCGGGCCAGCGCGTCGGGCAAGGTGATCTGGACGGTGGTCATGGTCGGTCCTCTCGAGCGAATTGTTCCTCGGCGCTGTTGAGCGCGGCATCCAGCATATCGATCCGTGTGCGCTGCGCTGAACGCGGCAGCAAGCGGCTGCTGAGTCTCGCGAGCACCCACAGTCTACCCACGACGCAACCAGCGGGCCGCAATACGTTGGATTCGTTGGCGACGCCCCTTCAGTCGTCGCAGTGATCCCTGCACTGCAGGATAACCACCGTCGTCGCCGTGACGCCGTAAACCAGCCGATTCTTCTCATCGATGCGGCGTGACCAATAGCCATGAAGCTCACCGGTCAGCGGCTCCGGCTTGCCGATACCCTCGAACGGTGTTCGCAGGCAGCCCTCGATGAGCTTGTTGATCCGCTTCAACGTCTTGCGGTCCTGGGAGAGCCAGTAGTCGTAGTCTTCCCAGGCGCTCGGCGTAAACGCCGGACCGCGGCTCAAGTGCGCCTGTCCTTGACGAGCGCATGCCGCCGGGCACGTCCGGCCTTGAGTTCCGCCAGCGAGCGCACGAGTCGGTCGCGATTGCCGCCACGCAGCACGTAGGCGGTGTCCATCATGCTGTTGTACGACGCGAGGGGCAGCATCACGACGGCGCGTTCACCCGAGCTGTCGCCGCGCCGGGTGATGATCGTCGGTTCCACGTCGTTGACGACATCGTCCAGCACGCCAGCCAGGCGGTTACGTGCTTCGGAGTAGTTTATGGCACGCATGGTGACCTACCAAGTTGACCAATTCACAGGACAAGTATAGTCATGGGCCATAATCCGGCAAATGCTGGTCCGATCCGGGCCTACGAGGAATCGCCCATGCCAGTGATACCCCCCACCGGGTCCCCGACGTACTCACCGTCGGCCCTGCACGATGTCGAGACCTGGGTGCAGGAATTTCGCGCCGAAGCATTGCGCGACCGGCGAACCGCAGTTGCGACGTTGGGAGAACGCCTGTATCGGGCCCACAGCGCGCCGACCTGTGGGAACGGGTGGCGCGGACCCTGCTCGCGGACAAGGATTTCGAAGGCGCCGAGGCGCTGCTCCGGCTGGGACTCGACGTTTACCCCCAACGTCATGCGCTCAGGGTTCTGCTCGGCAACACGCTGCGTCTCATGCATCGCCATACGGAACCGGAACAGCCGCTGCGCGCCGCGCTTGAAATTGCACCGAACGATGGCCTGGCCGTCCGGTCGCTGGTTTACCTGCTGCGCGAACAGGGGCGCATGAACGCAGCCGCCGAAGTGATGCTCGCGGACCCTCCGGACGACCCTGCCGATCCCGAAGCCGCAAGAGAGCGCGCGACGCTGCTCTCACAATGCGGGCGGCCGTGGGTTCCCCTTATCATGACGGTCCGTCCACGCGTGGCAAGTGCATGCGATCCGGCCCGCCCCATCGTCCCGCACTGCACGCACCCGAGGTACCCGCGATGGCACCGCAGTTGCAAGGTCTGGATGAAGCGGCAGCTCAGCGGGTTGCCGCGGCCGTACACGCACTCGGCATGGGGCGCGGCGATCAGGCCGAAGCCCAGTTGCGCCCGGCGCTTGCGGCCCATCCGGACCATCCCGAGGTGCTCCGGCTGCACGCTGGCATCCTGAGTCAGCGCGGCCGCAACGACGAAGCAATCGACGCCTTGCGACGCGCCGTCGAGCTCGCACCCGACAACATGGATGCGCGCGCGCAGCTTGCCGACCTGTTGCGGATGCATGGCGACGCCGCGGCCTCCGCATCGGAATATCGTGAGATCGTGACCCGACAGCCGACCGCAGGAGGGGCGTGGTGGGGGTTGGCGGATCTGCGCGCGGGAGCGCTCGGGGCGGCGGACATCCAGCGCATGTGCGAGGTGTTCTACAGTGAAAACGTGACGGATGATGACCGGGTCGCGATCGGCTTTGCCCTTGCCAAGGCACTCGACGAGGTCGGCCGCTACGACGAGTCACTGGACGCACTGAACCGCGCCAACGCAATCGCTCGGCGCCGCCAGCACTGGAACGCGTCGGCATTCGCGAAATCAATCGACGCGGTGCACCAGGCGTTCACACCGACGCCCGCTGGAGCCGCCACGCCCACGCTCGGGCAGGAAGTGCTTTTCATCGTCGGAATGCCCCGCTCGGGGACCACGTTGGTCGAGCAGATCCTCGCATCGCATTCCCGCGTCGAAGGCGCCGGCGAACTGACCGACTTGACCCTGGAGCTTGGTGCGGAATCGCGCCGCCACGGCCAACCGTTCCCGCGGTGGGTACCTGCCATGCGACGGGGCGACTGGCAGCGCCTTGGAGAACGTTATCTCGATCGCACCGCCCACTGGCGCAGCAAGTGTCCGATGTTTACCGACAAGCTACCCGTCAACTGGATGTACATGGGCGCCATTCGCGCGATGCTGCCCGGCGCGCACATCGTCGTTTGCCGCCGCGACCCGCTGGAAACCTGCTTCTCGTGCTACCGGCAGTACCTTGCCGGCAACGAATACGCGCGTACACCCGCGGACCTGGCGGCGTTCTGGCGCGCTTTCGATCGCACGGCAACCCACTTTGCACAGCTTCACCCGAAGCATGTATACCAGCACGACTACGAAGCCCTTGTCGCCAGCCCGGAGCAGCGCATCCGCAAGCTGCTGGACGCCTGTCAACTGCCGTTCGAGGAGGCGTGCCTGCGCTTTTACGAAACCAGGCGCGACGTCCGCTCGCCCAGCGCGACGCAAGTCCGGCGACCGCTGCGCCGCGGCACGGCCCGCGCCCGCGACTATGGGAGCCTGCTGGATCCCTTACGCGCATGCCTTGGGCTTGCACCGTTCGAGACGTAAGCGCGGCGACGTCCGCAGCGGGCACGCCGGTCTTGCATCCGGACGGGAGCGGACGCCGCGCACGATTCCGCGCCGTTCGAATCAACGATCTTGTGGTTGGGCTATAGCCGGAACCCGCCGACCCGTACGTCCGATCCGGTCGTCACCGACGATCAACCGCTCCCGGAACGGGCAGTCAGTGGGCCCGGAGCGCCCGAATCCGCCAGTGGCAGGCCCAGCGCCCGGCGCAGCGGATCCAGCAACTCGCCGTACCGCGCGGCAATGGATTGATGCCGATGCATCGGTTGCCGCACCTGCGTGGCGCTCAGGGTATCCACGCTGCGGCGGGATTCATGGAACTTCAGGCACGCAGCGTCGAACGGCAAGCCGCAAAAATCGAGCAGCGCGCGGATTTGTGCTTCGGGGTTTTCGGTCAAGGCCTCGTAACCCTGGGTCCGCAATGACGCAGGCGCCACCTGTGCCCAATGCGACACTGCGCGGTCGAACCCTCGCCAGAACACGCCGAGCAGTTCCAGGTCGTTGACGTACGCGGAACTGTTGGGGAAATACTGCTTGAAACACGACCAGCAGGTTTCCAGCGGGTCGCGCCGGCATACGATGATGCGCGCGCCGGGCAGCATCGCGCGAAGCGCGCCGAGGTAGCGCCAGTTGTAGGGCAGCTTGTCCGTCAAACGCGGCTTGCCGGCCCGGCGACCGGCGGTCAGCTCGAGATAACGCTGCCCCAGGCGCTGCCAGTCATCGGCAGTCGCATCGGGAATCCACTCCGGATAGCGCCGCCGACGGCGGGTGGATTCCTCGGTCAACACCTGCGGCAGCGCGGGCAATTCGCCGCCACCGGCGACCTGCGGGTGCGATGCCAGGATCTGCTCGATGAGGGTGGTGCCCGAGCGCGGCATGCCGACGATAAAAATGACTTGGGCGCCGAGTGCGGGATCGCGCGCGACGTGATGCGCCGCGTCGTACGCATTCCGCGCCTGCTGCTCCTGCATCCGGAACTGCTCTGGCGACCATGCCGGCAATTCCCGCTGCCTGCCGGCATTCGCCTCGACGAACATCCGGAATGCCTCGGGATACCGTCCAACGCGCTCACAGGCGGCCCCCAGCGCATACTGGATCGCCATGCGCTCGCTGGCGTCGATGCGGGATGACGCGGACACCAGTTCACGCATCTGCATCATCTCGGCGTCCGTGACGGGGACGGTCTTGATGTCCGCCAGGCCGAGCCACGCGGCGCCGAAAGCGGGCTCGATCGCGAGGGCGCGACGGATGGCGGCGGCGGCTACGGCACTTCGCCCGCACGCCACCAGTGCACTGCCCAGTTTCAGCAGCGCCGGTGCGTAATGGGGGTCGAGTTCCACCGCGCGCCGCAACGGCGCAAGCGAAGCTTCCACCGCACCGTGGCTCGCGAGGCACTCCCCCTGACTCGCGCGGGCGAGTGGTGAATGAGGCGCGGCCGCGACTGCACGTTTGTACAGGGCCAGCGCGCCATCCAGATCACCCGTATCCTCGCAGACGCGGGCATACTGCGTATACGTCACAGCATCATCGGGCACGGCCCGCAGGGCGGCTTCGAAATTCGAGCGTGCCGCAGCAAGGTTGCCCATCCGCGCCAGCAACAGGCCGTACAAACGCAGTACATCTGGCTGCGTCGGCATCCGGGCCAGTGCACCCGCGAGCGCCGCGAGCGCCAATACCAAATCATCGCTGGAGATCGCACGTCCCGCACGCTGGATCAAGGCACGCAATTCGGGGTCGAGGCACGCCAGGCGCGCCTCGACCTTTTTCGCATCGACCGCGGGCGGCGCAAACAAATGGTCGTTCACGCCCATCTCACACCATCGCGTTCGTCGCCGCGCCAGCGTAACCCCAATACTCCAGCATCGGTCGCAGGATGGGCAGGATGGGTTCGAAGTATTCGCGGTACGGCAGCCATCGGCTCACGGCCCGCCGGTTGATGGGCTCGACCACCTGCGTGTAGCTGGGCGTGCGGATGAAACCCTTTTCACGCGCGCGCACATCGAAATGCAGCATGGACCCTGCGTCGGCAAGGCCGAGAAACTCCGCGATCCGGTGCGTGTACGCAGGCGTGTCCGCCACAAGATCCTCATACCGCGAAACCAGAATCTGCGGATGGAACAATTCCACGTGATAAAGCCAGCATTCCATCGCGGCCACATAGGCACGCGCAAGGCGCTCCAGCGATTGGCACGCTGCCGCAAGCGGCGCCGCGCGGAAGTTCTGCAGGTAGCAACTCATCAGCACGTCGCACGGATGCCGCACGGCCAGGATGAATTGCGCGGCTGGAAACATGCGCTGGATCATGGGCACCCTGCACATGTTCAACGGGTTCTTGTCCACCAGCCGAGCGTCCCAGCGGCGGGCCACCTTGCCGCATCCCAGCAGCACGTAGCCCTTGCGCAACTCATCGCAATCCCGCTGATCCAACCGTCCCAGATCCTGCGGGACCGTGATTCCGAAGTCTTCCAACTGGTTCGAAAGCACGTTGAGGAATGGGCGCTCATCCATCGACTGCAAGCGCGGGTGCGCA
>JBOHYX010000122.1:0-7048 GCA_050738115.1 Rhodanobacteraceae bacterium | reverse complement strand
GACAATCTGGAGTGACCAGGGTCTCCTTGGGTTTCTTGATTCAGCGCGGATGTTCAATGAATCGCAAGCGGTGAGGTGGCCGAGTGTCAGGCCGGGCACGGGTTTCGAGCGGAGCGCCAGCATGCCCGTGAGTCTTATCCAGTTCCACGTACCGCGTCTGCGACCCGGCGGCCCACGTGTCACGACGCGTTGTAGTTGACGCGCCCGAGATCGGCGATATCGTAGCCGCCCAGGCTGCGCGCCTTGGCCGCGAATGCGGGCGTGCGCGCGAAATTGAGCAGCGCCTGCAGTGGCGTCTCGAAGTAGTCACGGCGGGTCAGCAGCAGGTCGTAACGTTCGCGATGCAACGGCACGAAGTCGAGCCGGTACTGGCGCGCGACCGCGGCGATCCCGAGTGCGGCATCGGCGACACCGTCGGCGACGGCCAGCGCGGCGTCGCTCTCGCTGCGCGCCGCGGGCGTGACCCGATTGAGCTGGTCGATCCGCGCGCCCAGCGCCGCCAGCAGGTGCGCGAGCAGCAGATGGCTGCCGGCCGATTCCTGGCGGTCCACCACGCGCACGCGTTTTGCCACCACGTCCGCCAGCGAATGGAGTTGCAGCGGATTGCCGGCGGCGAAGATCAGCCCCTGTTGGCGCCACGCCCATTGCAGCAGCACGGATTCGGCAAGCCCCAGATCGTGGTCGATGACGTGCAGGTTGTAGCTGCCGTCGGATGCATCGATCACGTGCATGCCGCAGGCGCACACCTCGCGCCTCAGCATCCGCTGCACGCCGTCGAGGCTGCCGTCGAACAGGATCGCGAGTTGGCTGCCCGATTCGCGCGCCGCCCACTCCAGCAGCGGGTCGTGGCTGCCGCCAAGGACCGGCGGCGCCTGCGCGCGCGCCGCGCCGCCCGGGTAATCGGTGCTGCGCAGCACCCACAAGTCGATCATGGCCCGCGGGAACAGCCACTTGCCGGTCACGCGTGAGCACGGGATGCGGCGCGCCTGCACCAGCCCGTATACCTTGCGTTCCTTGATGCGCAGGTAATCGGCGACTTCCCGGGTGGTCATCAAGTCGTGCATGCGTCGAACTATATCGGCGCGGGGCGTTCCGATGGGGTCGATTCGATGGACGCCCGCGTCGTCCGACGCGCTCGCGCGATCGCAGTTTCAGGCCGCCACGGCGATGATCACGTGCGACGCCTTGATCAGCGCCGACGCCTGCAAGCCGGGCCGCAAGCCAAGTTCGTGCACGCTTTCGGTGGTCACGATCGCGGTGATCCGGGCGCCGCCCGCCAGCTTCAGGGTGACCTCGTCGTTGACGGCACCATGGTGGACGGCGTCGATCGTGCCTTGGAAGTGATTGCGCGCGCTCGTGCGCAAGCCATCGGATGTGCCGAGGATCACCCACGGCGCCTTGACCAGCGCGAACGCCGCGACGCCGGGCTTGAGGGAGAGTCTGTCGGCGCTGGCGTTCGTGATGATGGCGACGAGCTCGTCGTGGCCGCCGAGATCCAGGACGACCTCGCTGTTGACCGCCCCCGGGGTGACGCTGCGGATGGTGCCGGCCAGTTCGTTGCGTGCGCTGGTTTTCATTCGCGTTCTCCCGACGGCGTCGCGCCAGCATACACCGGGGCAGCTATCCCCTTGCCGACCTGCATCGGAGGTCGCGGTCCGCGCTCGCGCGGCGGCCACCGAACAGATGCGACCGACGCAGTCTAGATTTTAATTGCATAGATACGCTTACACATGTTCCTGATACGCAGAAAACTTGTTTTGTGTACGCACACACCTTTTCTGCAGTAGAATGCACGTACGGCCGATGACGATTCAGCCGCGCGTTCAGTCGACGCGTGGCACGAGGTCGCTTGGCCGGGGAATGTCGAAACGGACGTCGCGCAGGAGCGGACGCCAAGCCATTGCGGGGCGGCCAGCCGGACGCTGGCGGCGGCCCGACCGGTTCGTGGAAGGATAAAGAGTGAAGATCAGATGTCTTACGGCGGCGCTGCTGTGGGCGATCGCGGCGTGTGCGCAGGCGCAGACCGCGAATCCCGACCCGGCAGCTTCGGCGCGGCCGTCCGGTCCGGGAACGGACGTGGCCAAGCCCGCCGACCGCGCCAAACACGAACTCGGCACCGTGTACGTCACCGCGCAGGCGGCCTACGCGACCCGCCCGACCTACGACACGCGCCATGTGAGCCTCGGGCCGCTGGGCACCCAGTCCATCCAGGACACCCCGATGTCGGTCACGGTGCTGCCGGAAGCGCTGCTGGTGAATCAGCAGGTCAAGACCGTCAACGACGCGCTGCGCAACCTGCCATCCGTGGTGATCCAGGACCAGCAGGGGCTCGAGGTGTCGCGTCCGCAGTCACGTGGGTTCCAGGGCTCAATCGACCAGAACAGCCGCATGGACGGCCTCAATATCATCGGCACCACCGCGATCCCCGCGGAGAACCTCGGCTCGATCGAGGTTCTGAACGGGTTGGCCGGATCGCTGTACGGTCCGGAAACCCCGGCCGGCGTGTTCAACTACGTGCTGAAGCGTCCGACCAGCCAGCCGCTGATGCGCCTGATCGAGAGCTACGATTCGCAGGGCATCTTCACCGAACAGGTAGACGCCGGGGGCCCTGCCGGGTTCGACCGCAATCTTCGCTATCGCCTGACGGCGGTGCACGGCGAAGGCACCGGCTACGCCAACGGCAGCCGCACCAACCGAACCCTGGTGAGTGCCGCGCTCGATTACCGCCTCGGCGACCACACCGTCATCGAGAGCAACTTCAGCCATTACCAGACCAAGGTCACCGGCCTCGCCGGTGCGATCGTCTACGGTGGCGGCAAGAGCACCGTGCTGCCGCCCGTGCTTGATCCGACGACGCCCGGCCTCGGCCAGCGCGGCGCCGGGACGAACCTCATCACCGACACCGGCCTCGTCAAGCTGATCCACGATTTCGGCAACGGCTGGACGTTCCAGGTCGGCGGGCTGTACCAGAACGCCGCGCGCAACCTGCTCGGCATCAGCAACACCCTGATCAATGATGACGGCGACTACACCGTCACCAAGAATTTCAACGCGATCCCGCGCTACACGATTGCCAGCAATCTCGCGCAGTTGAACGGTCACTTCCAATGGCTGGGCACGGAAAACGACCTGTCGATCGGTACCGACGGCTTTCAGGACGCCCGCTATTCGTACCACAACTCGATCGCGGTGCCGCTGGGCTCGGGCAACCTCGCGGATCCGGCTGTCCTGCCGTTCAAGCCGACGCCGCCCAACGGCGGCCGTTACAAGTCGGGCGCGCTCCGGGAGCAGGCACTGATCGTCGGTGACACCATGCACTTCAATGAACAGTGGGCCGTGCAGGCGGTGTTGAGCTCGTCCTACCTGCATTCCAAGAGCTTCAGCAAGCAGGGCAACCTCACCAATTCGAACTCGGCCGACGGCGTCGTGAGCCCCACCGTCAGCGTGATCTATACGCCGACGCGCGCGCTGACGGCCTACGCGACCTGGGCACGCAGCGTGGAGCAGGGTGACTCGGCGCCGGCCGGCACCGTGAATGCCAGTCAGTTCCTGGCGCCCTACCACGACAAGGAGTACGAGGCCGGGTTGAAGTACGCGGTTTCCGACCGCCTGCTGCTGACCGCGGATGTATTTCGCTTGACGCGTCCGCTTGCGCAGACCATCGCCGCCACCAACGTGTTCCAGGTGGTGGGCACCCAGCGCAACCACGGCGCGGAATTCTTCGCCCAAGGCGAGCTCACGCCCGATCTCAGCATCCTCGGCGGCGTCACTTACATCGACGCGCGCGTCCAGGGCTCGCGCCTGCCCGAGACCAATGACAAGCTCGTGGTCGGCATCCCGCACGTGAAGACCGACGCGTCACTGGACTTCCATCCGACCGCGCTGCACGGCCTCGCCTTCATCGGTACAGTGCATTTCGAAAGCCGGCGCGCCGCGACCACCACCAACAACAGCTACGCGCCATCCTTCGCGACGCTGGATGCCGGCGTGCGCTACACCATGCCGCTCGGGCGCCACGCGCTCACCCTGCGCGCGCAGGTGATCAACCTCACCGACAGGCACTACTACTCGGCGCTCTCCGCTAACAACATCGTCGGTAGCCCCGGCGCCAACACCGCCTACTACGGCACCCCGCGCACCTACATGGCGAGCGTGGAGCTGGACCTTTGACGCCGGGCCAGGTTGCGCCCAGCGATGGGCGTCGACGAGTGGTTTATACTTCGCCGTTCGCACGCGCCTGTAGCTCAGCTGGATAGAGTACTGCCCTCCGAAGGCAGGGGTCGTGGGTTCGAATCCCGCCAGGCGCGCCAGATCAGTGACTTAGCCTTATGCGGCACTGGTCGGCATCGATTTGGATGCAATGGATGCGTTGCAGCGCCGCCGTTCGATGACCATCGTGCCGTCTGGGGCACGAACTCCTGTTTGGGCACGAGTGCCCAAGTTGTGCCCACGCTGTGCCCAGCCAATTCCGAGCGGCGGAATTTGACCACTTGCGCATTCGCGGCGCCGCCGCGTAGTTGGGAGGCGTGGAAGTTGACGTCGAACGGCGTGGTGTCGGAGAACGTTCGCAGACGCGCCCTGCTGAGCATCAGGAAGCGGCGATTGCCCCGCAAGGTAATGACCTCAGGCCACGTGGTGAGCGCCACCGCGTTCAATGACGATTGGGCTGACGGGCGCACATGAGCGTTCGCCGGGATAGTTACGCGAGTACCATCGTTGGCGATACAGTTATAAGGATCACATCACAAGGAGGGTCGACTCGTGACGACGTTCCGACTGGTTCCGCGGCTCTTGGGGGCTCTGCTGTCACTGACGCTGGTGACCGGACCGTGTTGGGCGAGCGCTGATCAATCTCCCGGTTTCTCCGCACGTGTTGATCGCATCGTTGGCGCCGCACTCGCCAAATCGGGCGTGCCCAGCGCCTCGGTCGGAGTGGTGCGCGGAGGCAAACTGGTCTACGCGCACGCGTACGGGAGCGCACGAGTTGATTCGAAAACGCCCGCGACACCGGCGATGCGTTACGAAATCGGCTCGATCAGCAAGCAATTCACCGCGGCAGCCATTTTGCTCCTGCAGCGGCAAGGCAAGCTCAACCTCGACGACAAGATCTCGAAATTCTTTCCGGACCTGACTGACGCACACGCCATCACCATCCGGCAGGTTTTGTCGCACACATCCGGTTATCCGGACTACTGGCCACAGGACTACCTGATGCCGTCGCGGAAGCTACCGACCACGCCGGCGCACATCATGGCGGTTTGGGCACGAAGGCCGCTCAATTTTTCACCCGGCACCCGCTGGCAGTACAGCAATACCAACTACGTAATCGCAGGTGCGATCGTCCAGAAGGTGACTGGGCAAACGCCCTTCGCGTTTCTCCAGCAACACGTATTCCGGCCGCTGGGCATCACCGATGCCTATGACGCGAACCTGCATACGCTGCCAGCCAGCGACGCGGAAGGGTATCACCGCTACGCGTTGGGCCCATTGCGCCCCGCGCAGGCGCCGGGTGCCAACTGGATGTTCGGTGCCGGGGAACTGGCCATGACCGCGAGCGATCTCGCGAAGTGGGACATAGCGATGATTGACCAGGCCCTGTTGTCCCCCGCCTCGTGGGAGGCGATGCAGACCGACGTGTTGTTGAACGATGGACTGGCGACGGGCTACGGCCTCGGCGTATTTGTCGGACGCCTGGACGGCCACCGGATGATTTCCCACGACGGCGAAGCGTTGGGCTTCACGGCGGCCAACGACGTGTTTCCGGATGATCGTGACGCCGTGGTTGTCCTGACCAATCAGGACGCCGTCACGACGTCGGACGTCATCGCGCGACGGATCGCAAAGGCACTGTTGGAAGCCCATGTCCACGGCTCAACCAAAGCACTGGCCCAGGCGAAGGCCATCTTTGCTGGCCTGCAACGTGGCAGCATCGACCGCAGCCTGTTCACCGCCGACGCCAACAGTTACTTCAGTGCGACCGCGCTGCACGACTATCAAACCAGCCTGGCGCCGCTCGGTAGCCCACGCTCGTTCACGCTCCGCACGGCCCACGAGCGCGGCGGGATGAAATTGCAGGTCTACCTCCTGACCTTTACGACGCGCAAACTTCTCGCCATCATCTATACGCTCCCGAACGGCAAGCTGGAGCAATACATTGTGGCTCCGGCCGACTGAGGGTGCGTGCGCGGGTTGTACTGCTTGTGCACCTGCGCCCGGCGAGCGGCGGCGGTGCGTTACGCCCCCAGAGTGCGCACACAGACGAGCCGTGGCTGGCGGTCTCGAACATCGGTCGTGAAGGGCCCGTCGTGGGTCCGCGGCACGCGTTGATATCGATATATCATTGACGGCTACGCGGTCCGCGGATAACAATCGGCACCAAGGCGCGAGTTCTCCGGCGCTCGTCGGTCACGCCACGACGTGACGCTGCATCTTTTCGATACACGGGGGATTCCGATGGTCCACCGCAATTTCGCTGTGAACTATCTGCTCGCGGCGGCGCTGATGCTGCCGCCTTTGGGTGTGGCAGCACCCGCACCACCACGTGCCCCATTCACCCTGCAGCAGGTACTGTCCTACCCGTTTGCGCAGGACTTGACCGCGGCGAGCCACGGCGACCGCATCGCGTGGGTCATCAACCTGCGCGGCGTCCGCAATGTCTGGGTCGCCGAAGCGCCGGATTTCAGGCCACGGCAAGTCACCAACTTCACGCGTGACGACGGTCAGGAAATCACGCAGTTGACGTTTTCGCCGGACGGCGACGAACTCGTGTTCGTCCGTGGCGGTGATCATGACGCCAATTGGCCAGTCAAGGTCGCACCAGACCCCGCGTCGAGCCCGGTCGAGCCGCAAGTGATGCTGTGGGACGTCGACCTGCGTGACGGCACGTCACGTGTACTGGCTGAAGGAGACGCACCGGCACTGTCGTCGAGCGGCGAACTCGCCTATATCAAGGACAATCAGGTTTGGACCGCCTCACTTGCCGCGAACACGACGATCCCGCCCAGACGCCTGTTCTTCGATCACGGCGAGGATTCCGACCTGCAGTGGT
>JBOHYX010000121.1:0-7142 GCA_050738115.1 Rhodanobacteraceae bacterium | reverse complement strand
CCAGTGAGGCGTCCGCCGGCGGCTTCAGCGTCGGCCCGATGTCGTGCTCACCCGGTTTCGGCCGGTCGAACTTGAAGTTCACGCCGCGCAGGTCGATCACCACGTTCTGCGGCGGCGGTGGCGGCGGTGGCGTTGCCGGTGGTGGTGGTGGCGGCGGCGGTGGGGCCGGCGGCGGCGGCGTCTCATGGCTCAACTTGAAGTGCAGCGTCGCCATGTACTCGCGGCCGTTCGTATACTTGTTCAGCGGCAGTACCACGCCGTTGCCCAGCACATCCGTCATCACGTAAGCCTCGTTCAGCAAATTCATCGCCGACAGCGTCAGCGACCACTGCTTGTTGAACGCATAGCCCACCGTCGCATCCAGCTCCGTATAGTTTCCGACGGTGGCCGGCGGAGCACCCGCCACGTAGCCGCCTGCAATGTACTTGCTGCGCCAGTTGTAGTCGATGCGTGCGCTGAACTTGTCCTTCTCGAAGTACGGGCTCAACGTCACCGAGTTCTTGGAGTTGTACGGCAGCTCCTCACCGACCTTCGTAGTGCCGTTGGCGTAGGTGTAGTTCGCCACCAACCCGAAGCCGGTGTTCCCGAACGGTTGCTGGTAGCTGACCGAGAAGCCCTTGATCGCGCCAGGGCCGATGCTCCCCGGCTTCGTGATCGCGAAGTTGCAGAACGAATCCGTAGTGCACTGGCCACTCGCAACGAATTGCGCGAACAGCGCGGGATCGGTCTGGCTGATACCGTTGAACTCGCTCTGGTTCGTGGTGATCGTGGAGAGATAGTTCAGGATGTGGTAGTAGAACGCGTTGAACGCCAGCACCGACTGCGGCGCGAAATACCACTCAACCGAGCCCTGGTACACGTAAGCCTTGTACGGCGACAGCTCGGCGTTGCCGCTGCTGCCAGTGAGCGTGGTGCTGTTGAGGAACAGGTTGTTCACCATCTGGTTGTAGGGCGCCCACGCGATCACCTTGGCCGCCGACCCGCGCACGACGATGTCGCTTCCGGTGTCGTAGATCACGTTGAACGACGGCAGCACGTCATTGAACTTGCGGCTCTGTGTCTGCCACCAGCCCGCAGGAATGTTGTCTGGCGCGTCCACGAACAATGACGCGCCACCGGGAGGAGCGAACGAACTGCTGGTGAACGTGTTCTGCGCGAAGCGCACGCCGAAGTTGCCGCGCAGGCCGTTGCCGACGTCGAAATCCTGCTGGACGTAGGCCTCCTTCGTGATCTGGCCCAGCTTCCAGGTGTTCTCGAGGTAGAACGGCGCGTAGATCGGGATGTTGAAAGTGTCCGGACTGTTCAACACCCAGTTGACGATGCCGCTCCGGGTGGGCGAGATGTGGTCCTTCATGTCGGGCGAGACGCCGGCAAACGTGTTCGACTGCATGATGCTCGGGAACTGCATTTCCCCGAGCTCTGCGAGGGTGAACTGGCTGACACCACCGCTCCAGACATTCTCCACGGTGTTGTGCTTGTCGTTGACGTAGCGCGCGCCAAATTCCAGGCGATTGAAGATGCTGTCGAAGTCGACGTGGAAATCGACCTGGCCGTACCTGGTGTTGGCGTTGAAGGGGACCGACGACGTATTGCCGACGAAGCCGCCGAGCGTGCCCGGGGCTACACCTGCACCGGTGTTGAACGAGCCCCAGTTGGCCGGGTTCATCGCCGCACCCGGATTGTCGAACGTCCAGCCGCTGTTGATGCCTTCGCTGTAGCCGCCCAGATAGACGGGTTCCAGGAAGTACTGGGTCTGATCGACGTGTGCCGTGCTGATGCCGACCTTGCCGGACACGCCCCAGTGGTCGCCCTTGAAGGCGCCGTCCAGGTGCAGGCCCTTGACGTGCATGATCGCGCCACGTGCGTTGTTGTCGAAGGTCATGCCCGAGGACGTGCACGGTACGCCGTTGCCATTCACCTGCCCGAGACCACAGACGTCCAGGTTGGTCACGAGGCCGTTGCTGTCGGTAAAACCGGTGATGTTGTCCGGAACGCTGTGCGCGAAACCGTACATCGACTGGTTGTAGTTGTTGAAATCGTCGCGGATATACAAACCACCCAGCAGGAACGACAACTGGTCGTTGGGATTCCACTGCAGGTTCGTCAGGAATGAATCACGCTTGCGCTGCTGCACGAAATGCGCAGAGTTGACCTCGTCAGGCACGATGTCCGTCGCTTTCGCCTGTCCGTCCGTGATGGCCTGCGCCACGACGGGGCTGCCCGCATAATCGGAAAGCGGGTGGTATCCGAAGATCTCGGTACCTTCGCGCGAAATGTCCTGCTCCATGTGCGACACCGCAAAATCGACGCCGAAATTGTTTGCGGCGTTCTTCCAGCTGTAGGTCACTGTCGCGTTCGGGCCGCCTTTCTTGGCCTGGTCGTTGTAGTCACCACCGATACTCGCTTCAAGGGTGTTGGCCGGAAGGTCCAGCGGCTTGCGGCTGTTGATGAAGATCGTGCCGCCGAGGCTTCCGGACGGCAGCCGTGCCTCCGCGGTTTTGTACACCTCGATGTTGCCCACGATGTCCGGGGCCAGGATCGCGTAATCGAAGCCGCGGTCGGGTGTGGCGCCGAACAGCCAGTCGACGCTCGCGACAGGATTCCCATCGAGGAACGACAGGTTCAGGTTCGGGTCGGTGCCGTTGACGCTGACGCGGCCGCCTTGGCCGAAGCGGCGGTCGACGGTGATGCCGGGCATCAGGGTCATCGCCTCGGCGACGTTGGTATTCGGGAACTTGCCGATGTCCTCGGCCGTGACCGCCGACACGATCGCGTTGGCGGAGCGCTGGGTTTCCAATGATTTCATCAAGCTTGCGCGGAAGCCCACGACCTGGATGGTCTCGAGTTCCTGCGGGGTTGGCTGCGGCTGCAGCGTTCCGCTCTGGTCCGTTGTTTGTGCCTGCTGGCCAGCCGGGTCCTGCGCACTGGTCGTCTGCGTCTGCTGCGGATCGGGCGCAGCGCCCTGTGGCGAGGACCCCTGCGCCTGTGCCGCACCCGCGAACAGCAACGCTGCTGCGATGCTGGCCGGAAGCATGCTCTTGCGGAATTTCATGATGTACCCTCTTCTCGCTCACGAAGTGATGGGTGCCCCAGCACCCGGATGAATCGCTTTGCGTGCAATCCCGCTACACGCCCCTCCCGCCGCCGGGAACGCGCGCGCGCGTCGCCGCGCGCGATGTGTCGACGTACCAGCGCGCAGCGCCCAGCACGCCCTGCCGGCCGTGCTCGATCAGGCGCACCGGTACGCGCAGCAGGAATTCCCGCATGCCGCCCTTGTCGAGGAAACGCTCCACGAAGCGGCTGCGCTGCAGCAGCGTGCTGATCTGCGGCAACACGCCGCCCGCCAGGTACACGCCGCCGTCCGCCATGAAGGCCAGGGCGAGGTTGCCGACGAAGCCGCCCAGCACCGCGCAGAAGATGTCCAGCGTCTCCACGGCGCCGGCATCGCCGCCGGCGCACGCCGCAGCGGTGACCGCTTCCGGCGTCGCGAGCCGCGGCGGTACACCGCGCAGCGCGCACAAGGTCGAATACAGCGTCAGCAGCCCGGGACCGGACAGGATGCGTTCGTACGGCACGGAGCCATCTCCGGGCGCCAGCCGCGCCAGCACCTCGCGCTCGCGCGCCGTGCCCGGCGCGAGATCCATCTGCCCCGCTTCGGTCGCCAGTACCTGCACACCGCCGGGTCCCGGCAGCCGCAACGCCGCGCCCAGTCCGGTGCCCGGCCCGACCACCAGCGCCGGTCCGTCCACGCGGCGGTCGGGGCCGCACAACAAAAGGCTGTCGGTGAGTTCCAGTTCATCGAGCGCGTAACCCAGCGCCTCGAAATCATTGAGAAGCGCCACGTCGTCGAACGCGAGCGCGTCGCGCAACTGCGACAGACTGATCGGCCATGCCAGGTTGTCGTTCACGACCGTGTCGCCGATGACCTGACCCGCGCAGGCGACGACGCAGCGGCGTACCGGCACGGTGGCGTCGCCCTCGACGAACGCCCGCAGCAGTTCGGACAGCCGCGGAAAATCTGCGCACGCGAACTTCCGGTACGCGAGCATCTCGATCCCGCGACCCGTGCCGGCGGCGGCGCGCAGCAACGCCACCCTCGCGTGCGTGCCGCCGACGTCCGCAGCCAGGAACGGTTCGGTACGAAGGCTCGCATGCTGGCTCACGTGACGGGCTGGCACACTCATCCTGCTCTCGGTAAACCCCAATGCGGCCAAGTGTGGTCATGCATGACAACGTTGTCAATTTGCACTGCAGCAAACGGGAGTACTTCTGGGCAAATGCCGCCAATCAGTGCTAGAACGGCTCATTGCGCGGGTTTCAGCGAACTATTTATCGTGCACTGCAGCAAATGGACGGCTGGCACGATTGGCCTGTTTTTCTGGACTCGGGACGTGCGATACTCGGCGCGCGAGACAATCATGACAACGTTTGCTGTCCCGCATCCTGCCGGATCGACGTCATACTCAAGAGGGATGGCATGACTGAACCCGCAAACTCGGCCATCGGCCAAAAGGGCGCGATCTCACGCGGTTCCGCCACGCGCGCCAGCAGGACCGCCGTGACCGTCATGGCGCTCGCCAGCCTCGGCGGAATCCTGTACGGCTACGACATCGGCATCATCTCGGGCGCGCTGTTGTTCATGAACACCGACCTTGCGCTCACGCCGTCCGATGCGTCGCTGATCGTCGCCGCGGTGCTGGGTGGAGGCGCGTTGGCGACCCTGTTCTCCGGTCCGTTTGCCGATCGCTACGGCCGGCGTTTCTCGCTCAACCTGTCGGCGGTCATCTTCATCATCGGCGTCGTGGCCGTCGTTTTCAGCCACAGCTTCACCGCGGTCATGGTCGGCCGCATCGTGCAGGGCGTCGGCATTGGCATCATCACGATCGTGGTGCCGTTGTACCTGGTCGAAACGATGCCGCCGTCGCTGCGCGGGCGCGGCGTGACGCTGTTCCAGCTGTGCCTGACCTTCGGCATCCTGCTCGGGTACGTGATCGGCTATGCGCTCAACGGCAGCGGCGACTGGCAAATGATGTTCGCCACCATGCTGGTCCCCGCGGTCGCCTTCCTGGCCGCCGGACTGTTCGTACTGCCGCGCTCACCGCGCTGGTTGTATCGCCAGGGTCGCATCGACGAAGCGCGTACGGTGCTGGCCAGAATCCAGGGCGAGGCCGGGACGGAGCAGGCGCTCGCGGAGATAGCGGCTGCCCGCAAGGAGGAACAAAGGCGCGGGCGCGGCGACTGGGGGTTGTTGCTGCAACCCGGGTTCCGCAAGGCTTTCCTCATCGCGCTGGCGGTCGGCATCCTCAACCAGCTCACCGGCATCAATACCCTGCTCCAGTTCAACACGGTGATCCTGCAGGAATCCGGGCTGCACAGCAGCGCCGGCGCGATCCTCGGCAGCGTGGGCGTGGGTCTGGCCAATTTCATCATCACGATCGTGGCGCTGACCCTGATCGACAAGGTCGGGCGACGGCCGCTGCTGATCCTCGGCACGGCCGGCACCTGCGTCGCGCTGGTGTTCATCGGCGTCGTCCACCTGCTGGCGCCGCCGTCGCTGTTCGTGGGCTATGCGACGCTGGCCGGATTCATCACATTCGTGATCTTTTACGCGATCGGCCCGGGCGTAGTCGTGTGGCTGGCGATATCCGAAGTGCTGCCGTTGGCGATCCGTGCCAAGGGCATGGCGGTGGCGCTGTTCGCGAACTCGCTGGTTTCGGCGGGACTTGCGGCGCTGTTCATGACCGTCGTCGAGACCATCGGCTACGGTGGCACGTTTCTGATCCTCGGGTTCTTCGTCCTGCTGTACCTGCTGGTGGCGGTATTCCCGTTGCCGGAGACCAGGGGCCGCTCACTGGAGGACATCGAGAAGGCGTTTTTTGCCGGCATCAAGCGGCCGCAGGACTAGAACCTCGATACACGTCAGGTGTCATTGATGGGGAACGGGCCGCGCGCACGGCGCGACAACCGGCACAACCAAGGGAGCAGCCATTGGACACCGCAACCATCCGGGACGTCGCCGCACAGGCCCGGGTCTCGCTCAAGACCGTCTCGCGTGTGATCAACCGCGAAGATTCGGTGCGCGCCGAGACGCGCGAGCGCGTGCTGCGCGCGATCGAGCAACTCAACTACCGCCCCGACCTGTCCGCGCGCAGCCTGCGCAGCGCCAAGGCGTACGCGATCGGGCTCGTCTACGACAACCCCAACCCGTACTACATCATCGCGATGCAGGAAGGCGCGCTGAAGGCGTGCCGCGAGATGGGTTTCGGCCTGCAGATCCACCCCTGCAATTCCAAGGCCCCGCGGCTCGCGGAGGAACTGCGCGACCTCGCGCACCGCTCGCGCCTCGCGGGGCTGGTGCTGGCGCCGCCGATGTCCGAACGCGCGGGGTTGCTCAGGGAACTCGTCGCCTACAGCGTGCCACTGGTGCGCGTGATCTCGGCGGCCGAAGACCCCCACGACGGTTTCCCGTGCGTGTTCGTGGACGATCGCGACGCCGCACACGCCATCACGGCGTACCTGATCCAGCTCGGGCACACCCGGATCGGATTCCTGTGGGGCGGCAAGCAGCACCGCTCCAGCCCGGAGCGCTACAAGGGCTACGCGAAGGCCCTCGACGAGTACGGCGTGCCGCTCGTCGAGGAGCTGGTGCTCGAAGGCGACTATTCGTTCGATGACGGATTCCGCGGCGCGCGGCGGCTGCTGGGGCTTCCCGAACCGCCGACCGCGATCTTCGGGTCCAACGACGAAATCGCGGCCGGGGTGCTGGCCGCCGCGCGCGCGGCCGGCCTGCACGTTCCCTATGACGTGTCGGTGGCGGGGTTCGAAGACAGCCCCTTTTCCCGCCACTCCTGGCCATCGCTGACGACCTCGCGGCAGCGCACCGAACTCATCGCCGAACGCGCCACCCGGCTTTTGATCGCGCAGATCCGCGGCCGCGAAGTCGAAAACGAGGGCTTCAGCCCGGAACTGGTGGTGCGCGGTTCCACCGCGCCGCCGCGGCCGCGGCCATGACGGCAAGGCCGATGACCCCATGACCGAAGCCGACACTCCCGCCATCCGGCCCGAATCCACCTTCCTGTACCGGGAAGCTGCCGAGGCTTGCGACGCCGTGGCCCGGCAGCTCGAACGCAACGACGCCGGCG
>JBOHYX010000120.1:0-7142 GCA_050738115.1 Rhodanobacteraceae bacterium | reverse complement strand
TTCATCGCGCTGCCGCGAGCCCCGGCCGGCCACGCAGCCGAATCCGGCGCCGATCTCCACGCCCTTGACCGCATTGATCGACATCAGCGCACTCGCGAGCTCCGCGTCCAGCTTGCCGTAAACCGGCTCACCCCAGCCGGGCGGCACGCCGCTGGCGATCACGTTGACACGCGCCCCACAGGAATCGCCCGCCTTGCGCAGTGTCTTGATGCGGTCCTCGAGCTGGGGTACCTGCGCCGCCACCGGCCAGAAGAACGGATTGGACTCCACCACGCCGTAATCGATTGCATTGCCCCGCGGAACGTCGGGCACGATGTCGTCCATCTGCGCCATCCAGCCGTGGATGCCCACGCCAAAGCGTTCCCGCAGCCATTTTTTTGCGATCACTGCGGCGGCCACGCGCATCGCCGTTTCGCGCGCAGAAGCGCGGCCGCCGCCACGCGGATCGCGGATGCCGTATTTCTGCCAATAGGTATAGTCGGCGTGGCCTGGCCGGAAGGTCTGCTCGATTTCCGCGTAGTCCTTCGAGCGTGCATCGGTATTGCGGATGAGCAGCGCAATCGGCGTCCCGGTCGTCCTGCCCTTGTACACGCCCGAGAGGATTTCGACCAGGTCGGCTTCATGGCGCTGCGAGGTGTAGCGCGACCGACCCGTGGCGCGCCGCGCAAGATCGTCCACGAAATCGTCCGGGGCGATGGCGATGCCCGGCGGGCAGCCGTCGACCACGCAGCCGATCGCCGGGCCGTGCGATTCGCCGAAGGTGGTGACCGCGAAGAGCTTGCCGAAGGTGTTGGAGGACATGGAACTGGATTCGGGATTCGGGACGGGGGACTGGGGACCGGGGACCGGGGACCGGGGACCGGGGACCGGACGAGCATCGGCGCCAAACCCATTCGGTGCAAGTGCCCCGGTCACTCATCCGGTGGGGCCAGCCACTCCCGCGCCAGCGGCGCGAACACCACGTCATCGGCCCAACCGGCGCCGTCGCGCACCGATTCACGGAAGTGGGCCTCGCGGCGCATGCCGATTTCAGTTCGCCTGCCGCGCCGCCGCGGCAGCCTGGATCGCGACGGCGTGTTTGGCAAGATCGCGCCGCTCCAGCGCGAACACGCCCATCGGTCCGACCTCGAATTCGATCCACACGAATGGAACCTCTGGCAACAGCCGCGTCAGCGCGCGTTTGCTCTCGCCCACTTCCACAATCAGCAGCCCCGCGTCCGTCAGGTGATCGGGCGCATCGCGCAGGATCCGCAGCGCCAGATCAAGCCCATCCGCGCCGGCGGTCAAACCGAGCTTGGGTTCGTGCGCGTATTCGCGGGGCATCGCCGCGTACTCGGCATCGGTCACGTACGGCGGATTGGAAACGATAAGGTCGTAGCGCTCACCGGATAATCGAGCGAAAAGGTCGGAACGCACGCCACGCACCCGGTCCCCGAGCTGGTGCAGGGCGACGTTCTCGCGCGCGAGCGCCAACGCCTCGTCGCTGATGTCGGCGATGTCGACGCGCCAGCCAGGATTGTGCGCGGCCATCGCGATCCCAATGCAACCCGATCCAGTGCAAAGATCGAGTGCGCGTTCCACCTCGATCCCGTCCAGCCACGGCGAGAAACCGCGTTCGATCAGCTCCGCGATCGGCGAACGCGGTACCAGCGCGCGCCGGTCGCACTTGAACGGCACCCCGGCGAACCACGCCTCGCCCACCAGATACGCGACCGGCTCGCGCGTTTCGATGCGGCGGTCGATCAATCCCAGCACCGTCGCCTTCTCCCCGGCGGTGACCCGCGCCGCGCCGTAGGCCGGCGGCAGATCGGGCGGCAAATGCAACGAGGACAACACCAGGTGGCTCGCCTCGTCGATCGCGTTGTCGTGGCTGTGGCCGAACGCCAGACCCGCTGCATTGAAACGACTGGCGGCGTAGCGGATCAGGTCGACGATCGTGGAAAGTTCGGTGGTCATGCGAAGCAAGTCAGCCGCGTTCGCGGCCTGCACGACAGCGAAGAGTAAAGGGTAAAGAGTAAAGAACGGGGGAAAAGGGTGGGGAAAACCGGCAATGCCAGGGTCGCGGGCCTGCCCCTTTTTACCCTTTACCCTTTGCAGGCGGCGCAACCGCCGACTCGCTGCTCAATACGTCATGTCTCCCGCAGTCCTCGCACAATGCCTGCTGCCCCACCATGCACTCTCGCGGCTGGTGCGCCACGCCACGCGCTGGACTTGGCGGCCGTGGAAGGATTTCCTGATCGGCCGCGTCGTGCGCAAGTACCAGGTGGACATGACCGAAGCCGCGCAGCCGGACGCCCGTGCCTACGCGAGCTTCAACGCGTTCTTCACCCGCGCCCTGCGCGCGGGCGTGCGGCATGCGGACGGCGACGGCAGCGCGATCCTGTGCCCTGCCGATGGCCGGATCAGCCAAGCCGGCGCGATCGTGGACGGCCGTATCCTGCAGGCCAAGGGCCGCACCTACACCGTTGCCGAACTGCTGGCCGATGAGGCCGCCGCCCGCGCCTACCACGGCGGCGCGTTCGCGACCGTCTACCTGTCGCCGCGTGACTACCACCGCGTGCACATGCCGCTCGCCGGTGAGCTGGTCGAAGCCGTCCAGATACCCGGCCGCATCTTCAGCGTCGCCCCCGGACCGGTCGCCGATATCCCGCGTCTGTTTGCCCGCAACGAGCGGCTGGTCTGCCATTTCGAAGGCGAGCGCGGTCCGTTCGTGGTGGCGATGGTCGGCGCGATCCTGGTCTCGGGCATCACGACGATCTGGAACGGCCCCGAAAGTCCGCCCTACCGGCGCGTCATCACGCGGCGCGACTGGCGCGGCCGCGGCATCCGCCTCGCGCGGTTCGCGGAGATGGCGCGGTTCGAGATGGGCTCGACCGTCATCGTGCTGGTGCCGCGCGGTCGGGTCGACGCCCATTGCGTTCCCGAAGCTCCCGTCAAGGTCGGTGAATGCATCGGGCATTTGTCGCCGGCCGGCGATCAAGGCACAATTCCCCAGTCCGGGGGAGATGGCAGGATCGCGTGAGGAGCGTCTCGTTGACATCGCAGGATGGGAAATCCGGGGAGACCTATTTCCGGCGTCTGGTCACGCGGGTCACCAGCCTGGGCCGGACGGCGCGGCTGCGGCGCCAGTTCGCGGACATCGAAAAGCGCGTGCTCGAACTGCCTCGCGCCTATCGCGACCAGCTCGCCGAACTGATCGGGCGCGAATGCGACAACGTCGCGGCGGCGCCCAGTCCTGCCTTGTACGGCGCCCAGGTCGAAAATGGCGTCACCACCAACGGCCTCGACATCGGGCTCGAACGCTCGCGCTCGGACAACGTGCAGGTCCGGATGCGCGGCCTCGCGCTGTGGACGGCCATGGTGTACTGCGAAACCCGCGACGGCACCACGCCCGAGTCGCAGGAACTGCACCGCAGCATCCTGCGCTTGATGCGCGAACTCAAGGTGTTTTCTTCGCGCGCCGAGGACAGCGGAACCCGCGCGTGACTCCCGGCAACCCGCTGGCCCGGGCCTGGGAAAGCGGCCGCACCACCACGTCATGATCGAACACGGACACGCGACCCACACGGGCCTCAAGCGCGAGCACAACGAGGACTCCTACTGGGCGGACGCCGAGCACGGCCTGTGGCTGGTCGCGGACGGAATGGGCGGACGCGCACGCGGCGAGGTGGCCAGCGCGATCGCGCTTGGCACGGTAGTGGCCGCGATCCGCGCCGGCATCGGGATGGCCGATGCATTCCGGCGCGCCGGCGCCGCCCTCCTCGACCACCCGGGCCAGCGCGCCTCCGCAGGTCCGATGGGCAGTACGCTGGCTGCGCTCAGGCTCGATGGCCGCGACGGCTACGAACTCGCGTGGGTCGGCGACAGCCGGATCTATCTTTGGCAAAACGACAACCTGACGCGCGTGGCACGCGGGTCCGCTGCGGAGGACGGCCCGGACGACGAGCGTGCGCGGCAGCGCCCGTCGCCGTCGCGCCGCCGGGCGACGCAGGCGCTCGGCATCACGCCCGTGGGGGAACTCGATGCCGAACCCGTCACCGGCGGCTGCGTGTCGGGGATGCAGTTCCTGCTGTGCAGCGACGGCCTGACCGATGGGCTGGACGATGCAAGCGTCGCAGCGATCGTGTCACGCACCGACCTGGCCGCACAGGAGTGCGTCGACCACCTCATGCTGGCCGCACTCGATGCCGGCGGCCGCGACAACCTCACGGCGGTGCTGGTGCGCATCACCTGAGCGGCGGTCGCACGCAATTCAACCTGAACCCTGCATGCGCTCCCACAGGCTGGCGCCCGCGCCGGCCCTGGCAAGCGTCGCGAGTCGTGCCTGATGCGCCGCGACTTCGGCCTGGCTTGCCCGCTGCACGCGCAGGCGCACGCCGACACCCGCAGTGGCCGACGCGGTCGCACTGCGATCCACCTCGGCCGGCGCGCCGCTGAAAGCGAGCGCCCCCTGTCCCGCGGTCATAGCGATCCACACGTCGGCCAGAAGGTGCGCGTCGAGCAGGGCGCCGTGCACCTCACGCTGGCTGTTGTCCACACCCAGGCGCTTGCACAGGGCGTCCAGCGTGTTCTTCTGACCGGGGTACTTCTCGCGCGCGAACGCCAACGTGTCGACGACCGTTGCATGCTCGGTGACACGGCCGAGCCCCGGGTCGGCGCGTTGCAACTCGCCATTCAGGAACGCGGTATCGAACGCCGCGTTGTGGATCAGCAGGTCCGCGCCGTCGATGAAGGCAACGAAATCCCGGGCGACGTCCACGAAGAGCGGCTTGTCGCGCAGGAACTCGTCGGTGATGCCGTGCACCGCGACCGCGCCGGCGTCGATGGCGCGTTCAGGATTCAGGTAACGCTGGAAGCTCCGTCCGCTCAGGCGTCGGTCGACCAGCTCGACGCAACCTATTTCGATGACGCGATGCCCGCGCTCGACCTCAAGGCCGGTCGTCTCGGTATCCAACACCACCTGGCGCGTCATGTTGCCTCCCTGAAGCGCTCGGCCGCGGCGCGCGCGGCCTGGTCCACGCGTTCGTTCTCGGGGTGTCCCGAGTGACCGCGTACCCACGCCCAGCGTATCCGGTGTGGCGCGCAGGCGGCCGCGAGGCGCTGCCACAGATCCTGGTTCCTGACCGGCTGCTTGTCGCGGGTTCGCCAGCCATTCGCTTGCCACCGGGCCAGCCATTGCTCGATGCCCTGCTGCACATAGCGCGAATCGGTCGTCAACACCACGCCGCAGGGTCGCTTCAAGGCCTCGAGCCCCGTAATGGCTGCCATGAGTTCCATCCGGTTGTTGGTCGTGGCCGGCTCACCGCCCGCGAGCAGCCGTTCGCTGCCGTGCCAGCGCAACAGCGCGGCCCAGCCACCCGGCCCCGGATTGCCGAGGCAAGCGCCGTCTGTGAACAGCCGGACCGCATCGTCCCCACCCCCATCCACGTGCGTCACGCGCACTGCCGCCGCGCACCGGGCAACAGCGCGTTGGCTTCGACCGCCGGACGACCTACCGTTTTGCGCAACGGCAGCATCGCCAGCACGCTGCGGCGGGCCTCGACCACCCAGCCGCCGCCCGCGGTCCGCGTGAGCCAGCGCGGCAAGCCTTGCGCGCCGCGCAAGCGCGGCCACGGTGCGCCGCAGCGCACCGCCGGGATCACGTCGAGCCCCGCCCGCCGCAGCGCGCGCTCCCAGCGGCCCGGCCCGATGCCGCGCCGCCACAGCGAGCGCGGATGCAGCCCGGCGACCAGCAAGGTCCCGTGCGGCGCCAGCACCCGCGCAAGTTCGGACGCATGCACGCCCTTCGCATCGTCGGCAAAGCACGCCAGCACCACGCAGAAGGCATTATCGGCGAACGGCAGATCTTCGGCATCCGCTCGCAGCGCGCCTTCCCAGCCGGCCAAGCCCGGTTGCATCGTCGTCCAGCATGCGACCCCCGCGACGGCCGGTACGGGCATGGACATGCCGTCGAAAAACAGACCGTGGGTACCCGCCACGCGCGCCAGCCTGCCCGAACAAACCCGCGATATGTCCCCCGCCATCGCGGCCAGGGTGGCTGCGTCGCGGCTTGATGTTCGTGCTGGTTGCCCGATTTGCAATCTGGATGCGTGCGCGTGGAGGTGCCTGTACGCATTGTGACGGAATCGCGGGAAAACGATAAGCGGGAGTTTCTTTTTAACGTTTTTCAAACAAGCATGCCGGGAACGGCTGTTAAGGTCACACGCTTTCCCGCGGAATACCCATGCACTCGCTGCGTGCCCTGCCCGCCCTGCGCGACAACTACATCTGGTCGCTGTCGGACGCAGCGTCGGGAAGTGCGGTGGTGGTCGATCCGGGCGAGGCGCAACCGGTGCTGGATGCGTTGGCCCGCGAGCATCTGAAGCTGACCGCAATCCTGCTGACCCATCACCATCTCGATCACACGGGTGGTGTCGCCGAACTCGCCGCGCGCTTCCCGGCCGCGGAAATCATCGCGCCGCACGACGCGCGTATCGAACGCGCGACGCGCCGCGTGGCTGACGGTGAGCGGGTCGATCTTGCTGCGCCCGCCGCAAGCTTCCAGGTGCTCGAAGTGCACGGGCACACGCGCAGCCACATCGCCTATTACGGCGAAGGGCTGGTGTTCTGCGGCGACACCCTGTTCAGTCTCGGCTGCGGTCGCGTGTTCGAAGGCACAGCCGCCGAAATGCTGGCATCGCTCGACCGCCTGGCGAGCCTGCCCGGCGATACGCGGATCTGCTGCGCGCACGAATACACGCTCGCAAACGCAGCGTTCGCGCGAACCGTCGAACCCGACAACGCGGCGCTCGCGAAGCGGACGGAAGCCGCACGTCAACTGCGCGCCCGCAACGTTCCCACCGTTCCGGCGGTCCTCGACGAGGAATTGGCAGCCAATCCGTTCCTCCGCGTCGACGCGATCGGCGACGAACACGTACCGTGGCCGGCGCACGCGACGCACTCGCGCCGACGGGTCGACCGGTTCGCCGCGCTCAGGCTCGCCAAGGACCACTTCCGGGCATGAGCGCGCACCACACCGGCATCCGTGCTGTCCTGACGCTTGCCGCGTGTGCGTTGCTCGCCGCCTGTGCGAGCCAGCCACAGCGCCCTGTAACCCCGGCGACCGTGACGCCGTTGCCCGCCGCACGCCAATCTGCCGGGTC